>JALVEF010000491.1 GCA_027031185.1 Saprospiraceae bacterium | reverse complement strand
GCCTTTTTGCCCCTGTTTTTGCCTTGTAACTGTTTAAGCACCCCTTGTTTTTGCGCTAAAATGGCCTTTTCGCGCCTGTCTTTGGTAAAAATTTTCTCATGTAGCGGTGCTACACTACACATCGAAAATTTTACCTTCGACATCCACGAAAATGCCTATTTTATCCCTAAAAACAGGAGCACCTAAACAGCTACTGAAGATTTTAGAAGTGGGCGCTTCGTCAGTCTCGGTCGCTGAGCGAATATAGAAGTCAGCACGGCGACGCCTCCACGCGATTCATTCTTAAATCTCAAATCTGAAATCCTAAATCTGAAATCCTAAATCCCAAAACAAATCGCTTAGAGAATACATGGTAGTATCACGGGTACGCGCAAGCCATTTCAACGCGAAAGCATTCAACACGCCCCGAAAGGGGCGTATTCAACGCGAAGCATTCAACCGTGTCAGCGCTTCAACGTCCCGCACTTACTTGCCCACCAAAGCGGAGTGATATAGCGCTCATCTTGCAAAAGCCTGTGCGGAAGGACCAAAGCCAAAATCAAGCAAAGCAAGTAAGTGCGGGGCAAACTATTTTTAATTGAACATCATTGTCCTGCAACGCCATCGTCCCATCTCGGGTCAGCCACCAGGCGGATGCCGCGGTCGGTGCGGAAGATGGCGTCCACGGCGCCGATGCCGCCCCGTTCGACGATATGATGTCCGCGAGCACGCAAACTGTCCAGCACTTCCGGCGCAAATCCCCCTTTTTCCAGGAAGATCGTATCCGGTCGCCATTGGTGGTGGAAGCGCGCCGCCGCCACCGCTTCATCGGGACTTTTGTGGAAGACTGTAGCGTTGAGGATTGTCTGGAAGACCGTGGTGATGATCGTTGAGCCGCCCGGGCTGCCGACCACCATCCACCATTGGCCGTCTCTTTCGACGATGGTAGGCGTCATCGAGCTGAGCATCCGCTTGCCCGGCGCGATGGCGTTGGCTTCCTTGCCAATCAGCCCAAACTGATTCGGCACGCCCGGCTTGGCACTGAAATCGTCCATTTCGTTGTTCATAAAGAAGCCGGCATCTTCGACGAAGACCTTTGAACCATAAGCCGAGTTGATGGTAGTGGTGACCGCCACTGCATTCCCGGCGCTGTCCACCACGCTATAATGCGTCGTCTGTTCGGACTCATGCCGGGGCAAGTGGCCCGGCCCGATGGAATCCGCCGGCGTTGCACGCTCCGGCAGTGCCGGCATCCGCGAATGGATATACGCAGAGTCCAACAAGGCCGCCACGGGCACCGGATAGAAGTCAGCGTCTCCCAGGTATTCGGAGCGGTCTGCATAGACCCGCTTTTCCGCTTCCGCCATCAGGTGTATCGCCGCCGCCGAGTGAAAGCCCATCGTATCCGGGCGGTATGGTTCTACCATCTCCAGCAATTGCATCAGCGCGATGCCCCCCGACGAGGGTGGCGGCATGGTGATGATGCGATAATCTCGATAATAGCCCGTGATCGGCGTCCGCCATTTGGCCTCATAGCCCGCCAGATCCTCCTCCGTCATGATGCCGCCCGTGCGCTTTACCGCCTTCACAATAGCTGTGGCGACCGGCCCCTTGTAAAAGGCATCCCGTCCCATCTCTGCAATCCGGCGAAGCGTTTGCGCCAGCCCCCGCTGGCGCAACGTATCGCCGGCACGCCACCGGGCCGCCTTCACAAAAGGAATCGGGCCGGGATTGAATTTTTGGAAATCCGCCTTGTATTTGTTGAGGCGCCCCGCTTCCCAGGCGCTGATCGGAAAGCCCTCTTCCGCCAGCTTGATCGCCGGTGTCAGCAGCTTGGCCCACGGCAGTCGCCCGTAGCGCGCATGCGCTGCCGCCATACCCGCTACCGAACCCGGCACCCCACTCGCCAGGCCGCCGAAACGGCTCAAACTGTCTATCACCTGCCCTTGGGCATCCAGATACATATCGCGCGAAGCAGCCGCCGGCGCCGTCTCCCGGAAATCCAGTGCCGCCACTTCTCCATCCGCCGTCCGCAAGACCATAAATCCGCCCCCACCGATATTGCCCCCCAGCGGAAAGGTCACTGCCAGCGCAAACTGCGTCGCCACCGCCGCATCCACCGCATTGCCACCCGCCTCCAACACGGACAGGCCGGCCTCCGCCGCATAAGGATTGGCACACGATACCCCGCCATGCGCCACCGTCAACGACTTGACAGGCACATGTACATAAATCTTCGTCGCCGCCTCGCGGCGACAACCTGTCACAAAAAATACACACACAAAAAGCCAGATTATCGCCTTCATTTCTTGTTCGTTTTGCTCACAAGATAGCACTTTCCCGGCTCTTTCAACCCACGGAAAGCCACCTGGCGTATCTCGTTTTTCCCTATCTTGCCGGTCAAAACGCGATCATTATGCGCAAGCTCTTTTTCCTCATCGCTGCCTTGTCGCTTGGGCGGATTTTCTACGCTCAGTTGCCCATCCAACAAGCCGACATCAAGACCTATCAGGAAGCGGTCCGGGCCGTCGGCCTGCAAGACCATGCCCATATCATCCCCATTCGATCACTGACGGACCGGCAGTTCGTCTATTACTCGCCCTCCCCCGCGCCGGAGCTCTTGCGCACACTAAGCCTCTACACCCGCATCCGTCGGGTCGGACGCCCGCCCTCCCCGACAGACAGTACATGGCTTATCGTTCACATCACACAACCTGCTGATTTACAGTTAATTACAAAAAACACCAAAAACAAAAATTCCCTCATTCTCATTGTTCCTGACAGCCTGGCTGCCCAAGCCCCTTCCGCCGCGGCCATTATCACTTTGAAGCAAGACAACGAACTGACGCAGTCCCTTGCCGCACAACTTATTTTTGGAGGTTTCCGCCTGTCGGCGGATAGGTCGGCTACCGATACGACCGTGTTCCGGTTGGGATATGCACCACCCGAAGCTGTCGGGTTGGATCGCCACATCCTCGAAGACAGCATCCGAAGCGTCATAGAAGAGGGCATCAAAAAGCGAGCCTTCCCCGGCGCCCAACTCCTCGTCGCCAAAGACGGCAAAGTCGTCTATCATCGCGCCTTCGGCTACCACACGTACGACAAAAAAAAGCCCGTCACCACTGACAACATCTACGACATGGCCTCCGTCACCAAGGTCACCACCGTCCTGCCTGCCGTGATGAAGCTCGTGGGCGAACACAAATTCGACCTCGATGCCCCCATGGCCAAATACTGGCGCCCCTTCCGCCACTCCAACAAGGCCCACATCACCTGGCGACAGGCCCTGGCCCACAATGGCCGCCTCAAGCCCTGGATCGCCTACTGGATGAACGCCTTGCGCAAGCACCCCAAACGCAACGGCTGGCGCTTCAAGTGCGGCACCTTCAAAGATCACCGCACCCGCAAATACTCCATACACATCACCGACAGCCTTTGGCTCAACAAACACTACCGCCGCAAAATCTTCCGCGCCATCAAAAAATCACCGCTCAACGAAGAGCCCGGATACAAGTATTCCGGGCTCATATTTTACATCCTGCCCACCATCATCGAGCGCATCACAGGCGACGAATTCGAGCACTATCTCAAAAGCAATTTCTACAAACCACTCGGCGCCAACACGCTGACTTTCAACCCTTTGCGCTTTTACCCCAAAGACCGAATCATCCCCACCGAGCGCGACACCTTCTTCCGCATGCAGCAGCTCCACGGCACCGTCCACGACGAAGGTGCTGCTATGATGGGCGGCGTCAACGGCAACGCCGGCCTCTTCGGCACCGCCAACGACATGGCCAAACTCTGGCAAATGTACCTCAACGAAGGCCGTTATGCCGGCACCACCTACATCAAGCCCGAAGTCCTGCGCGAATTTATCCGCTGTCAGTACTGCGACCAAGGCAACTACCGCGGCCTTGGATTTGACCGCAAGTTCATCCAATACGACCCCGATAAAGCCGCATACGCCAAAGAAGCCGGCCCACGCACTTTTGGCCATTCCGGCTATACCGGCACACTCGTCTGGGCAGACCCCGACAATCACATCTTGTTTGTCTTCCTGTCCAATCGCGTCTATCCCACCCGTCTCAACCGCAAGCTCTATACCATGAACCTACGCCCGCGCATGCATCACGCCGTCTATCAGGCACGCTTACACACCAAAAATCACACATCAAATACCGATAACCATTAACTTTGATGCTGCCCGGCGATGGCCGCCACACACCATACAAGCCTTTCCACGTTAACGAAACACTACGCCCCATGAAAGACAAAAAACGCCGTTTCAAGCCCGAGTCCCTGATGATGTCTTACGGCTACAATCCCGCTTGGTCCGAAGGCGCCATCAAATGCCCTATATTTCAGACATCCACTTTCGTTTTTGAGAGTGCCGAAGACGGCAAGGCTTTCTTTGAAGTCGCCTACGGCAAGCGCGACCAGGAGCCCAACGAAAAACTCGGCCTCATCTATTCCCGTCTCAACAACCCCGACCTGGAAATACTCGAAAACCGACTCTGTCTATGGGACGGCGCCGACCAGGCCGCCGTCTTCGAATCCGGCATGTCCGCCATCTCCACCGTCTTCCTGGAATTCCTGCGTCCCGGCGACCTGCTCGTACACTCCAGCCCCGTCTATGGCGGCACCGACCATCTCATCCACCACCTGCTCCGCGACTTCGGAATAGACAGCATCGGCTTTTCCACACAAGACACCGAAAAAGACCTCATCCAAGCCATTCAGGCTACCGGCAAGGCCGACCGACTAAAACTCATCTATGTTGAAACGCCCGCCAACCCGACCAATGCATTGTTTGACCTGGAAATGGCCCGGCGCGTGGCCGATCATTTTTCCACACCCGACCGGCAAGTTGTCCTCACCGTGGACAACACCTACATGGGGCCGCTCTGGCAGCACCCCCTCAAACTCGGCGCCGACCTGGTACTCTACTCTGCCACCAAGTACATTGCCGGGCACTCCGACCTCATTGCCGGCGCCGTCCTCGGAAAAGCACAGTACATGGAGCGCATCCGCGCCCTGCGCACCTTCCTCGGCAACATGGCCGGCCCTTGGACCGGCTGGCTGATGATGCGTTCCCTCGAAACACTTAAAATCCGCATGGAGCGTCAGGGGCAAAATGCCCAAATCATCGCCGACTATCTCAACCAACACCCAGCCGTCGAAAAAGTCTATTATCCGGGACTGCTTGACGAAACCACGCCCCGGCAGCGGGACATCTTTGAGCGCCATTGCGAAGGCCCGGGAGCCATGATCTCCTTTGACATCAAAGGCGGTGAAAAAGAAGCATTTGCCTTCCTCAACCATCTGGAGCTCATCAAACTGGCCGTCAGCCTGGGCAGCACCGAGAGCCTGGCCGAGCATCCTGCCACCATGACCCACGCCGGCGTGGACGAAGCCGACCGCATCCGGCACGGCATCACCGACAAACTCATCCGGCTCTCCATTGGTGTCGAAGATCCCCACGACCTCATCAGCGACATTTCCCGGGCGCTGGCCAAGGCGTCGGAGTCTTATGTGCTGGAAGCTTCCGGCTCCTGACGACCCGCCAACGCCCCAAAACCGAGAGCCGTCCCGCACTTACTTGCCCTTAGTGCGGAGTAAATGGCGTTCATCAGGCAAAAAGCCTAAGCGGAAGGACCAAAGCCAAAATCCAGCAAAGCAAGTAAGTGCGGGACAAATTTTATCCCCAAAATAGCGAGCACCTGCCCGCTTCGCATTATCTTTGCCCGACCCAAAAATTTTGAACCGGACTATTCGGCCCACAAATTACAGCGGGTGCCTAAACAGTTACTTACAAAGACAAGAGACGACGAAACATGATCAAAGGCTTTGAAAATCTGACCACTGAAGAATTTGCCATCCTGCGCGATGCACTGCCCAAAATCGCCGTCCTCATCGGCGGTGCCGACGGAACTTTCGACGCCCGCGAAAAACGATGGGCCGAAAAAATCGCCAATATTTACACCTACTCCAAAGAGGATCACCTGGCCGACTTCTTCAAAAAAGCTGCCGACCACTTCCTGGACAAGGCGGAGTCCATCATGCGCCAACACCCCGACACCCAAGCGCGCAATGAACACCTGGCCGACAAACTGGCCCAACTCAACCATGTCTTCCCCAAACTCAACCCCGAAGACGCCTACCAACTCTACAAGAGTTTTCGCCATTTCGCCAAAGAAATCGCCAAAGCATCTGGCGGCATCCTCGGCATCGGCGGCATCTCTCCCGAAGAGTACCAATGGATTGACCTCCCTATGATCCAGCCCGTCGAAAAACCCACGCCCGAAGACGAGGACTGACGGCACAATACCGGTTTCACCAAAATTCATTTTGTCCCCACTGTCGGGACAGTTACATTTTTTGTCCTGACAGCCGGGACAGAATTTCCTACTGTGACAACCGTCACAAAAATATTTTAATAAAACCCATATCTTTACGCCACCATCTTTCGTTCGTAACTGTGGCGCTCCTGTTTCTGGGTAAAACTGCGGGTGCCCGATGAGTTACTTTCGTTCACTGAAAAAATCAATAACCCATGGTAGTAAAACAATTGTTTACCGGTTGCTTGGCTGAAATGGCATACTTCATTGCCGACAAAGGAGAAGCAGCCGTCATTGACCCCCTGCGCGAGACCCAGCCCTATCTGGATCTCCTCAAAAAGCACCGTGCCAAGCTGAAGTACATCTTCATCACACACTTTCATGCCGACTTCGTGTCCGGCCAAGTGGATCTCGCCAACAAGACCGGCGCCACCATCGTTTTTGGCCCCGGTGCCAAAGCCGAGTACAAAATCAAAAATGCCAAAGACGGCGAAATTTTCAAAGTGGGTGACGTCAAACTCAAAGTACTACACACGCCCGGCCATACAATGGAATCCATCTCAATCGTTTTGATTGACCCCAAAGGCAAAGAACGCTACGTATTCACCGGCGATGCCCTCTTCATTGGTGATGTGGGCCGCCCCGACTTGGCCGTAAAGCAAGGAGAGCTCACTCGCGAAGACCTCGCCGGCCATCTCTACGACTCACTCCGCAAGAAGATCATGACG
>JALVEF010000490.1 GCA_027031185.1 Saprospiraceae bacterium | reverse complement strand
GGGCATTTTAGCACAAAAACAAGGGGTGCTCAAACAGTTACAAGGCAAAAACAGGGGCAAAAAGGCCATTTTAGCGCAAAAACAGCGGGTACCTAAACAGTTACGAAACTATTTAAGTGCTCCTGCTTTTAGCACAAAAACAGCGGGTACCTAAATAGTTACAAATTGCTATTTTTGCTTATATTCCTGCTTTGGATTTCTACTACGTTCACGGGAAATGACGCTCTATGCAATACCTAATCGGAGACATATACGGACTCATCCATCTCTTGGCATCCATCGTCGCGTTGATATCCGGCAGTTTGGTACTGATCATGGCGAAGGGTACACGACGACACAAGCAAGTCGGCTATGTCTATATAGCCGCTATGATCCTATCTCTGCTGACGGCATTTATGATATACCGCCTGTTTGGAGGTTGGGGAATTTTTCACTATGCCGCACTACTAAGCGCGCTGACCATCGCGCTCGGGATGATTCCGGCCTTGACCCAAAAACCGCCGACAAGCTGGAAGTACCTGCACTTCTCCTTTATGTACTGGTCCGTCATGGGCCTGTATGCCGCCTTTGTGGCAGAATTATTGACGCGGGTGCCGGATACGCCCTTTTATGGGATGGTCGGAATAGCCACAGCAGCCGTCATGATGCTGGGTGGTGTGTTCTTTGCAATTAAGAAGTCAAAATGGAGCAGAATGCTCGGTAACTGAGCTCAACCACACGCGATGCTCCTGTCGCATTCATCCCCACAATTGGTCATTAGCCATCAAGAAGCAAAGCCTATTTGTAACTGTTTAGGTGCTCCTGTTTTTAGCGCAAAAACAACGGATACCTAAACAGTTACGCCTATTTTACCCTTTTGTAATTTTTCCGTATATTTGCGATTGACACTGGCATACTTGGCAGAAATTCTGGGCTTCGGAAATTGTGTAGAGGCCGGATATGCTCGGATACATTCCCGCACCGGAAGGGAGAAGTTTTGTTTCTTTCTTGGCGTAGAAGATTTCTCACCGCTGCAATGGGGGAACCTGTCTGGCTCTTGGGGCAAAGATGCTAATGTCGAAAGTGTGATATAAGGGCAATTGTTTTTGTGAATTAAAATCATTGAGCTATGAAAAGTTTCGTAAAATTTGGTCTAGCGTTCTTTCCCCATCTTTTTTTCGTCTGGGGACTCCTTGTTCTTTTTGCCTCATGTGAGCGCAATAGCAATTGTGATGTTCAGGATATGGATGGTACATATACTGTCTATATTGATGGTGTAAAATCCGAATATAAAATGGAAATATACAGTACCGTATCTGGTTTTTTTAGAACCAATGGAATTGGCGGCGCAGGTAAGTGGTACCCCACTGCACCATTGTCCGGAAGACTTGGAGGTTGTAAAATAACCATTAACTCATACAATAACGTGAAGCGAGAGGGCTTGCCCTATCAAAGCGGTTGCCCAAGATATTATTACGAGAGTATGTCTGGCGAAGGAGAGTTTTTTAGCAAGGGGGACTCCATTCGGTTGTTTCTCACTTATAAGCGCGCGGGTTTTATGGGATTAACTTTTGATGGTGTGGTGCGTCTGGTAAAGGACCAATGAAGGTACTGACACTGTAGAAAACAAACAGAGTGGCTCCGCTTGTATCGGCATTGGCCGGTATAAGCGGAGTGTATTTTCGGGTACCTAAACAGTTACTTTTACCGTAAC
>JALVEF010000489.1 GCA_027031185.1 Saprospiraceae bacterium | reverse complement strand
CAAGCCGGCTTTGGCGCTAAGGGACTTGGAACAATACCTTGGACGCGATAGCTTTGACCGGGCCATGCAGGCCTACTACCGCCAGTGGCAATTCAAACACCCCGAACCGGAGGACTTTTTCCGGGTCATGCGGGAGCAGACCGGTCGGGACGTCAGCAGTTTTTTTCATAGCATACTGCACACCAATTATACTACGGACTATGCCGTCCGGCGTCTCCGCTCCGCCGGGCCGGAGCTCCAACTGCGCATCCGCCACCGTGGCCTGCTACAGTCACCGTTTACCATTAGAGCCGCCGACAGCGTATTGTACCGGGATGCCGGCTTCGCCGGCTCTAAAACCATCACGCTGCCCCCGCTACCCGACTCGCTGGTGGCCAAAATCCGCCTGTATTCTTACCTGGACATCAATCCGCTGAACAACGGGCTGCGCCCGCCGCGTCTGGCTGTCAAGCCCGGCTTTGGCATCAGCACCCGGCGGCGCTACCTGCTCCTGTTGCCATTGTACGCCTTCAATCCTTACGACAAGCATTTGGTGGGCCTGGGCTTGCACAACATCACCGTCCTGCCGGCCCAAAAACTGCAGTTTTCCGTCCTGCCCATGTATGGTTTGGGCTCCAAGCAACTCGCCGGCTTGGCGCAAATCAACTATCCCATCTACTTCCAAAAGGGCCTGTTTCGAAAAATTGAGCCGCTGGTGGACATTCGCCGCTTCAGCTTTTGGCGCTTTGACAACCATACGCTTCGCTATACGCGCATTGCCCCCGAGCTGCGGTTTGTATTCCACGAGCCGGCGGATGTACCTGAAAGGCAGAGCGAATTGCGGCTCCGGCACGAGATCGTGAGCATGGACGAGGCCCGGTTTGATACCACGGGTTATCTGGGCAACCGCACCGTCACCAATCGCTTTTGGCAACTCATCGCCTCCCGCACGCAAAAGATGGCACTGGTCAAGCGCACGGTAGAAGCGACATTGGAATACGGCCGCTATCACAATTACGACGTGGATAAGGACTTTCTCAAGGCACAGATTCACGCCCGCGCGGCGCTGGCCTGGCGGCCCGGCAAATTCTTTTACATCGGTACGCATCTGAACTATTTTCTGCGCAATCCGGCGGACCGCTCCGTTTCTTTCAACAACGGTTTGGTGATGGGCAGTCTGGCGGCCGCCGGCGGCGGTCAGGACGACTATGCCTTCAGGCATTTGTACAGCGGACGCAATCCGGACGGTTTTTACAGCCGGCACTTATACGAGGGGGATGGCGGGCTGAAATTTCCCCTGGGCAATGCGCCTATCGGCAAGTCCAATGCCTGGATGGCGTCCGTGAATCTGGCGATGGACGCCCCGTTTCCTTCGGGCAGGAATGCTGCGATTCGCCCGTATCTGGATGCGGTATGGTACGGCGAGCCGGTATTCGGGGGGGATTTGAAGACGCGTTTCATTTACTCGGCCGGGATACAGTTTGACCTGTTGCACAGTATTCAAATCAATTTTCCGCTGCTGAGCAGCCGGGAGCTGATGCAGACGGCGGGCAAGCGGGTGGCCATCACCTATCAAATCAACCTGGACAATCTCATCCCCCAGCGAATGATTGATCCCGAAAAATTCTTGTAGGGGTGTTTTGGCGTTTTGGGGCGAGTCAGTGCGGGGCCGCACTGACTCGCCCGGCTTTGCTTTGCTTTGTCTGCACTGCTT
>JALVEF010000488.1 GCA_027031185.1 Saprospiraceae bacterium | reverse complement strand
GAGATTGGGCAAATTTGCCGCAAATAAACTCGTAAACCGGTTTGATCTGTACATACTGGCTTCAACAGGAACAAAAATGCCTATTTTATCCCTAAAAACAGGAGCACCTAAACAGTTACTTGAAATTTAGCCCACCGCCTACATATAGAGCACTGACGTTTTTATCCAATTTCTTTCCGGTCTGGAAATAAGTGGCCGCATTGAGACTCAGTTTGCCGGCTTTGTAAGTCAAGCGGGGACCAATGGTATGCATATAGTCTATTTGCTGGTGCTCCGCGAAGTCCGCATACTCCACTTCGGTATTGAGCAGCAAGATGCTCAATATCCGTTTGTCAAACTTCCCGTGATACCAGGCATATTGAAAATTCTTGTACCTGCGGCATTGCTGTACAATTGGTCCACAATGGCCTGCTTGTCAAAGTTCATTGCCAATCCGATGTCAATCCTGTTGTGGGCATTGGGGGTGAATTTTGCGACAAAAGCGTCGTGGCTGCGCGCCTGCTGCGCCCAGCCGACATTGCCGAAAATGCGGTGATCGTCATAGACAATTTCCTGACGGCCCATTTTCAGGGAGAGTGTGCCGGACAA
The DNA here is from genome assembly GCA_027031185.1 of Saprospiraceae bacterium. Taxonomy (GTDB): domain Bacteria; phylum Bacteroidota; class Bacteroidia; order Chitinophagales; family Saprospiraceae; genus HyVt-613. Next base: position 6,458 of record JALVEF010000488.1, on the reverse strand, counting down.
GACGGCTTCTGCCCAGGCTTCATGGCAGAAATTGGCCTTATCAGCGGCGGCGCGTGTGAAGCTTTCGCCCCACACGCGGACATTCTGCAAGGTCAAGAAGCTATCGCAGGCTGTAGCGCTCCTGTATGATGGGAATCATTGTTTGGTGTGATCGTGGTTAGAGGAGGTGATGTGGAGGGGGAGGGATTTGTAAGAAGTTTGCACACCGTTCCGGTGTGCGGGATTGCATAAAAAAAGCGAGGCTCGCGCCCCGCTTTAAATGTTTTCACAACGGAATAATCCTTATTGTGATTTGCTTTCAATTTGTGCCGCAAAGATAGGGCATCTTTGAAGAATAAGCAAGTTTTGTTCATTTGTAACTGTTTAGGTACTCCTGTTTTAGCGCAAAAACAGGAGTACCTAAACAGTTACGTTCATTTTTTTTACGGTTTGAGCAGATTTCCATGTCATTTTGTGTACATTTGTGACGCGGATAGCGCGTCACAATCGCATGCCGTCCGCTTTGGTGAATGGATAAATCCGATGGTATGAAAAGAGTATTAGGCCTGGATCTGGGTACAAACAGCATTGGGTGGGCGCTGGTGGAATTGGATTGGGACAACCAACACGGGCGCATCGTTGGCACGGGTGTCAGGGTTATTCCGATGGATCGAAAGACTATTAACAGTTTCGAAAGCGGAGACCCCGTCTCACAAACAGCCGAACGTACACGCTACCGCCAAATGCGGCGGCAGTACCAAAGAAAATATCTGCGCCGCGAGCGACTGCACCGTGTCCTGAAAATACTGTCTTTTCTGCCTGCCCACTACGAAGCCCAAATAGACTTCGAGAAGCATCCCGGAAAATTCAAGAAAGAAGTAAAGCTTAACTACCGCCCCACTGAGGATGGGCGACACGAATTTATTTTTATGCCATCCTTCCTGGAAATGATGGAGGATTTCAAAAACAAGCATCCGGAATGGGTTCGGGCAGACGGAAAAATCCCCAAAGTACCGCTCGATTGGACCATTTACTACTTGCGCAAGAAAGCTTTACACGAAAAAATAACCAAGGAAGAGCTGGCATGGATAATCTTGCACTTCAACCAAAAACGGGGCTACTACCAACTTAGGGGGGATGAATTGAGTAAAACCGATGAGTCCAAAGAGGAATTTTATGAAAAGCTCACTATATCCGAGGTCATTGACACCGGAGAAAAAGATAAAAAAGGTGGCACTTGGTATGAAATAAAATTTGAAAACCGTCCGGAACTCGTCTATCGCAGGTCAAGCAAAGAATCTCTAAGCCCATGGGTAGGTTCGGAAAAAGAATTTATCATCACCAAGTCCATTAACAAAGACGGCAGTGTCAAATATTCTTTCCGACAACCTAAGGAAGACGATTGGGGACTTGTAAAAAAACGTACCGAACAAGAAATTGAAGCATATCTCCGAGGTGAACCCACCTCACGGACTGTCGGATCCTTTATTTACGACAAGTTGTTGGAAAATCCGGATTTGAAAATTCGCGGACAACTCATCAAAACCATTGAGCGAAAGTATTACAAAGCGGAGTTAGAAGCAATATTAAACGCCCAGAAAAAATACCATGATGAGCTCCAAGACCGATCGCTATACCAAAAATGCATCCACCATCTGTATCCACACAACGAAAATCACCGTGCAAACTTAAAAGACAAAGATTTCTCCCATCTGTTTGTCAATGACATTATCTTTTATCAACGTCCACTTAAAAGTAAGAAATCCACCATTTCAAACTGCTCATTGGAGCCTGTCAAATTCCAACTACCAAATCCAGACGGAGAAGAAGCTATCATTATCCCCCGAAAGGCTGCAGCAAAATCAAATCCCTATTTTCAGGAATACCGGATTTGGCAATGGATAAGTAATTTGAAAATTTACAAAAAAACACACCGGCAAGATGGTAAAACCATCGTTGACTACGATGTAACCGGTCAGATGTTTTCGACGGCGGAAGATTGTGAAGAGCTATATGCATACCTTCGTGATAGAGCCAAGGTCAAACAAGGTGATATCCTAAACTTTCTGGTCAAAAAGAAAAAGCTCAATCGTGCACTGAAAGACCAATATCGCTGGAACTACCCGGAGGATAGAGAATTCCCTATGGGCACCACACGAGCGGGAATGCTCTCCAGACTAAAAAAAGTGGATGGATTGGATAACCCGGGTGCTTTCCTTACACGGGAGCGGGAGTACCACCTATGGCACATCATTTATTCGGTGCGAGATGCTGCACAATTTGAGAAAGCGCTTGCGAAATTTGCCGACGAAAGCGGATTGAATCGAGATAGCTTCGTCCAGGCTTTCCGAAATATTCCGCCCTATGACAGCGATTACGCTGCCTTTTCCGAAAAAGCACTGAAAAAACTCCTCACGTTGATGCGTAGGGGAAAATATTGGTCCTTTGATGCCATTGACTCCAATACCCAAGCCCGTATTGAAAAAATAATCACCGGTGAATATGACGAGCGCATCAAAGATCGTGTGCGCAAGCATGCCATCCACCTGAATGCCCCCGAACACTTCCAGGGATTGCCCGTTTGGCTAGCCTCGTATGTAATTTATGACCGGCACGCCGAAAGCGGAGATATACAATATTGGTCATCGCCCAACGATATAGATGCCTTTCTCAAAAAATTCAAACAACACAGCCTGCGAAACCCGATTGTTGAAAAAGTCCTCCTGGAGACGCTACGCGTCGTTCGCGACATCTGGCGACACTACGGCCAAGGAGAAGAAGGCTTTTTCGATGAAATCCATGTGGAACTTGGCCGTGAAATGAAAAAGCCTGCTCAAGAACGAAAACGGATAGCCAAATTGCAGGCGGCGCGTGAAAAGGAAAATCAAAAAATTATTGAGCGTCTGATCGAGCTGAAAGCGGCAGGTGCCCGATCGTCATCACCTTCTCACCGGGAACGGCTGAAAATTTATCTCGATATTGCCCCAAAGGATATGCTCACTTACAAATCCTGGCGGGATCAAAAATACAAATCCCCATACACAGGACAGGTCATCCCCCTTTCAGACTTGTTCACAGAGGCTTATCAAATCGAACACATTATTCCGCAATCACGATTTTTTGATGATTCGCTATCCAATAAAGTCATTTGTGAAAGCGCCGTCAATGAATTGAAAGGCAATCTTACCGCGTATGAATTTATCAAAAAACATGGCGGCGAAATTGTGCCTCTCGGTAATGGAAAGACGGTAACAATCTTAAAATGGGAAGAGTATGAAAACCTGGTGCGTGAAGAATACGCCAACAACCGCGCAAAAATGAAAAAGCTGCTCGCCGAGGAAATTCCGGATTCATTTATTGAAAGACAGCTCAATGATACACGCTATATTTCCAGAGTAGCCGCCACGCTGTTGAGTAATATCGTCCGCGAAAAAGATGAACAAGAAGTCCGCTCCAAAAATCTCATCAGCCTGGCCGGAAGCATCACGGCGCGACTCCGTAGAGATTGGGGATTGGAAGATAAGTGGAATCATCTCATCCTGCCTCGTTTTGAACGAATGGAGAAAATTATGAATCCCGATGCGACCAATGACGATCAAATCACCGAGCGATTTACTTACAAAAATGCACAAGGTGTAATAGTCCCAACCGTACCATATAAGTACATGAGTGGTTTCAACAAAAAACGCATAGACCATCGCCACCACGCACTTGATGCACTTGTCGTTGCGATCTGCACCAGACGTCACATTCAATACATCAACTCATTAGAGAATGAAAAAGTTAAGTATGAACTGCAGCCCGCAATCATAAAAAAGAATGACGACGGACGATATTCAAAATTTTATCGCCTGCCCTGGCCGGCATTTCCTCAAAAAGCCTATGAAGCACTGCAATCTATCATCGTCAGCTTCAAACAAAACACCCGCGTCATAAACCGCACCAAAAACTATTACCAAAAATACGTCCTGACAGACGGGATTTGGAAAAAGAAACGTGTCCCCCAGGAAGGGAAAAACTTTGCCGTGCGCAAACCCATGCACAAAGAGACTTACTGGGGACTTGCCCAAAAACTGAAAAACGGCAAGGTGATCACCACCAACCGAATATCACTTTCGGATATCAAGCAAATGAAGCACATTAATGATATTCCCGACCGGAATATCCAGTCTATTCTTAAGGCACACCTCAATAAGTATAGAATTGCTGACTCGGATAAAGAGAAATTTGATTTTGAAGCTGCCTTTAGCCCGGAAGGGATCACAGAACTTAACAAAAACATCGTCGAACTCAACGGAGGAAAACCACACAAACCCATATACAAGGTTACAAAAGCGGAGCAGGGTAGTAAGTTCCCCTTGTCTGATAAACCCACATCTTCCAAACACAATAAGTATGTCGAAGGGGCTAAGGGGACCAATTTATTCTTTGCCATTTATGAGGACGAAGATGGGGAGCGACATTTTGAAACCATTCCATTCATCGAGGCCTTGGTGCACCAAAAAGCACAGGCCCATCTACCCAAAGAACAGCGGACTCCATTTCCTGTTAAATCAACAATCAAAAAGAAAAATAAGGAGATCCCGGTGAAGCTGTTGTTCAGTTTATCTCCCAATGATTTAGTCTATGTACCAGAACCCGGCGAAGAAAAATTGGATAGCAGCATTCTCGTGGAACGCGTACGGCAAAAACCGCATCGGGTGTATAAGATGGTGAGTAGTACGAATACACGAGCCTATTTTATTCCGGCTAACGTAGCTACATCTATCGTGGACAAAGTAGAATTTTCTCAATTGAATAAATTGGAACGCCCGTTGAATGACACGAAAAACATGACCAAAGACATTTGTCGGAAAATCGAAACTGACCGGCTCGGCAATGTGCAACATGTATTCTGAAAACGAGCCTTTTCAATAACCCATCAGTTGTCTGAAACATTAAAGCTTTGTTAATTTCATGATGCCTAGGGAAATCACCGAGCAGTTCGCACGGTTTTTGTGCATACAGGGATAACCATCTGTTATCCCATGATCAAACAAACGCTATACTTCTCCAATCCGGCCTATCTGCGCGTCAAACTCCGCCAACTGGTCATCGAACTCGGCGATGAGGCAGACCGGAAAATCATCAGACGACCGATTGAAGATATCGGGATGATCCTGCTGGACCATCCGCAGATCACCATCTCGCACAATGCCATCCGTCAACTGCAGGCCAATAATACGGTCATCGTCAGTTGTGATGAAAAACACATGCCCTACAGCATGATGTTGCCGATGGAGGGCCACAGCTTGCAGAGCAAACGCTATCGCATTCAGCTACAGGCCTCGCAGCCATTGAAGAAAAACTTATGGCAACAGACCGTTGTGGCCAAGATCAACAATCAGGCTACCGTACTGGATATCTACGGCAAAGATCACAGACCCTTGGAAGCCCTCGCGCGCAAGGTGAATGCCGGCGACACCGGAAATATCGAGGCCCATGCGGCCGCGCTGTATTGGGAGGCGTTGTTCGGCCCGGAATTCACGAGAGAGCGCTATGGAGATCCTCCTAATAACCTGCTCAACTACGGATACGCCATCATACGCTCGCTGGTGGCGCGCGCGCTGGTCAGCTCCGGCCTGCATCTGACACTCGGCCTCTATCACAAAAATCAATACAACGCTTTTTGCCTTGCCGATGACGTCATGGAGCCGTTTCGTCCCTTTGTGGATCTGTTGGTCTATGAGATGTACGAAGCGGGCCAGGATAGTTTTGAACTCGATATAGATACAAAGAAAAAACTGCTCTCCCTTTGCACCATGGATGCCCTGTTCGGCAAACGGCGAAGCCCGCTCATGGTCGGTGTGGCCCATACCACCTCGTCCCTGTTTGAGTGTTTTGCCGGCCGTAAACGGCGCATCAAGTACCCAAAACTAGATCCGAGGTATTATGACACATTCTTACAGACTCAGTAAATACAGAATTATGTGGGTGTTAGTCCATTTTGACCTGCCGACCAACACTAAGAAAGAGCGGAAAGATGCCGCCAAGTTCCGGAAACAACTGCTGGAAGACGGCTTTGAGATGTTCCAGTATTCCGTCTATGTGCGCCACTGCACCAGCCGGGAAAATGCCGCGGTACACGAACTGCGTGTCGAGGGATTCCTGCCTCCAAGCGGGCATGTGAGCATTTTGACCATCACGGACAAACAGTTCGGCTCCATGAAGCACTTTTACGGCACAAAACCGGCCTCCAAGGATCCGGGAGTCGTCCAGTTGGAGCTGTTCTAGACCCGGTTTTGAGCCTGACAGGATGAAAAAAACGGCCTGGTTTCCGGAATTCCCGGCTGAAACGGGCCGTTTTTTCAATCCTATTGGTCTCCATAAATGGCTGATTTTCAGCCCGTTATGGCGACCTTGCTGTGACTTACCACGGCAAAAATACAAATTGAAAGCAAATCACAACCAGAAAAAATATTTACAGCATTTACGTAATG
>JALVEF010000487.1 GCA_027031185.1 Saprospiraceae bacterium | reverse complement strand
CAAGATCCCCGAGCCGACGCGGCTGGCCCATCACCTCAGCCGGAAGGTCGGGTAGGGGGCTCGCATGCGTTCGCCGTCATGAGCGCCTTCGGCGCGTCAGGGGCTCGCCTGTCGGCTCGCGTCATTAGGCTCCCTTCGGTCGCGTCATGGGGCTCCCTTCGGTCGCCGTCATAGGGCTCCCTTCGGTCGCCGTCATTGGGCTCGCGATGCTCGCCGTCATTGGACTCGCGATGCTCGCTGTCATTGGGCTCGCGATGCTCGCTGTCATTGGGCTCACTGCGTTCGCCGTCATTGGGCTCGCGATGCTCGCTGTCATTGGGCTCCCTTTGGTCGCCGTCATTGGGCTCGCGATGCTCGCCGTCATTGGGCTCGCGATGCTCGCCGTCATTGGGCTCGCGATGCTCGCCGTCATTGGGCTCGCGATGCTCGCTGTCATTGGGCTCACTGCGTTCGCCGTCATTGGGCTCGCGATGCTCGCCGTCAAAATCACCCAAACACCCAAACACCCATACAATCCCCCGGCAGCGGGCTCACGGCGCTCCCCGTCACGGGGCTCCCTTCGGTCGCTGTCAGGGACTCCCTTCGGTCGCTGTCAGGGACTCCCTTCGGTCGCCGTTAAAATCACCCATCCACCCAAACACCCATACCATCCACCGTCAGGGGCTCCCCGCGGTCGCATCCATTGCCCCCTCATTCACCCATCCACCCAAACAGCCATCCACCCAAACAGCCAAACACGTCCCTTCCCCGTCAGAAATCCACTCGAAGCCGGACGTTGACGGTGCGGGGCGTCAGGCGGGTGGGGATGCGGTTCCAGATGCCGCCGGCGTCGGGCACCCACGTATAGGCGACCGTGTTGATCATGTTGAAGACGTTCAGGATCTCGCCCGTGAGTTGCAGCCGCACCGGGCCGTTGAGCCCGTCGTCGAAGAGCACGAGGTTCTTCGTCAGGCCCATGTCGAAGCGGAAATAGCGGGGATAGCGGGCCGAGAAGCGGTCGCCGGGGACCTGGGCGACGAGCGAGCCGAGGCGGGGGCCGGGGATGGGCGGGGTGTACGGCAGGCCGCTCCCGAAGAGCGTGCGCATGTGGATCTTCCACGTCGGGTCGCCGGGGATGTAATCCTGCACGAAGATCGAGACGGTGTGCCGCTGATCCGTCGGGCGGGGGACGTTGCCCCGGTTGTGCGGCGTGACGAAAGGTGTTCGGAACCGCTCGCGGGCGACGAGGAAGCTGTAGTTGACCCAGCTTTCGAGGCCCGGCACGAACTCACCCCTCAGCTGGAGGTCGAGCCCGTACGTGTCGCCCGAAGCGTCGTTCTCGCCCGAATAGAGGACGCGGACGTTCGCGATGTCGTACGTGATGAGGTTCGACAGGCGTTTGTAATACGCCTCCCCCCGAAGGTAAAAGCGCTGTTTGGGGAAGAAGTACTCGACGCCGCCGACGAACTGCATCGAGCGCTGGGATTTGAGGTTGCGGTTGAGGGCGCCGAGGATGGTCTCGCCGGGCGCGGGCTGTCCCCGGAACTCGCGGTAGGTGGGCGTCTGGTAATAGATGCCCCACGCGCCGGTGAGGGTCGTGCGCTCGTCGAGGCGATAGCGGGCCGTGAGGCGGGGAGAGACGGTCAGTTCGTCGTTGAAGGAGAAATAGTCCGCGCGCACGCCGGCGGTGATGAAGAGACGGCCCGGCCGGTTGGCGAAGACGT
>JALVEF010000486.1 GCA_027031185.1 Saprospiraceae bacterium | reverse complement strand
AAACAGTTACTAATTTTCTCATGTAGCGCTGCTACACATCGAAAATTTTAGCTTCGGTAGGCACAAAAATGCCTATTTTATCCCTAAAAACAGGAGCACCTAAACAGTTACTATGGAAGAAAAAAAACAGGCCTTCGAGCGCCTGCTGCGCATCATGGACGACCTGCGCGCCCAATGCCCCTGGGACCGCAAACAGACCTTTGAATCACTCCGCAATCTCACCATCGAAGAGACCTACGAGCTGGCCGACGCCATTCTGAAAAAAGATCTGGACGAGATCAAAGAAGAAGTCGGCGACCTGATGCTCCACATGGTCTTTTACGCCAAAATGGCCGAAGAGCAAAAGGCCTGGGATATCGCCGACGCGCTTAACGACCTGTGCGAAAAACTCATCCACCGACACCCACACATTTACGGCGACGTCAAGGTAAAAAACGAAGCCGAAGTCAAACAAAACTGGGAACAACTCAAACTCAAAGAAGGCAAAAAATCCGTCCTCGCCGGCGTACCCGACAGCCTCCCCGCCATGATCAAAGCCTATCGCATGCAAGAAAAGGCCGCCCAAGTGGGCTTCGATTGGAAAAAGGCCGCCGATGCCTGGCCCAAAATCGAAGAAGAAATCGCCGAATTTCGCGACAGCGTCCGGCAGAAAGCCCCAATAGAAGAACAAGAACTCGAGTTTGGTGACGTCCTGTTCTCACTTATCAACTACGCCCGCCTGGCCGGCATTGACCCCGAAACTGCCCTCGAACGTGTCAACTTAAAATTCAAGCAGCGCTTCAACTATATCGAAGCACACGCACCCAAGCCCCTGCGCGAAATGACGCTCGATGAAATGGATGCGCTGTGGGAAGAAGCCAAACGAAGACCAAGCGGAAAATAACCGTAACTGTTTGGGTGCTCCTGTTCTTAGCGCAAAAACAGCGGGTATCTAAACGGTTACAAATAACCACCTCCGGACGTACGTTTGCGCACCGGGATACGTTTTATAGCCATGAAGTACAGCTTGATAGCCACTCTCGGGATTGTCCTGGCGCTGACCGCCTGCCGCAAGGACGCTGAAAAGGCCTTTCTCTTTGAGATGGAATATCCGGTAGATTTTACCATCAATGCCGGCCTGGGGCCCTATCTGGCCCATTATTTTGAGATCCCCAATATCCCCACCTACTACGACTCCCTGCTCGCCTATCACAACATGGAAGACGCCGATGTCACCCTGATCCAGGCACGCAAAGCCCGTCTGATTTCCATTTTCAATGACGTCAATTATGACTTTATCAAGAGCATTGACGTAGAGATATATGACACCCAAACCGGCACCACAAAGTACTTTCCCGCCTTTTATCGCGATCCGGTCCCCGAAAATACCGGCAGCACGGTAGAACTCATTGCCGAAGAGACCGACCTGACGCCCTATCTCAAGTCTGATCGCTTCAACGTCCGTATCCGTCTGGAGCTCTTTTCTGCCGCGCCACAGACCATCGAATCCCGTTTAATTCTCAGCTTCGCCGCCCGTTGACAAGCCGCCTTTAGCCGACAAGTAAGGAAAGCAAGCCCCCCCTTTGCCGGCGGGCGCCGGCAAAGGGCTAATCGGTACTTGCAAATTTATTTGGAAGCAGGAGAGCGGGGAGAGTCCGATTCGCTAACCCACCACCGGCCCCCTGCCCCGAAACTTTTCCGGCTGGTGGGGCTAAAGTCCCGATTGTTTTT
>JALVEF010000485.1 GCA_027031185.1 Saprospiraceae bacterium | reverse complement strand
CGGGGGCCACATACAGCAACTTGATACGGCCGGCGTATAAGTCGTCCAGGATTTGTCTTTTGGTGATTTGGTCGAGGCTGGAGTTGATAAAGGCAGCCGGGATGCCGTTGGCTTTCAGGCTGTCCACCTGGTCTTTCATCAAGGCAATCAGCGGGGATACGACAACGGCCAGGCCGTCCAGGATCAGCGCAGCCACTTGATAGATAATGGATTTGCCCCCACCGGTGGGCATAATGACCAATGCGTCCTGACCCTGCAAGATCGTCTCGATGGCTTCCAGTTGGTGGGGGCGGAAGTGGTCGTACCCAAAATGCTTTTGTAAAATCTCCTTTGGTGCTTTCATAGCAATGCTTTGAAGCCACAGCGCACAAATATACGCAATAAAGCCGGTCGGGAAAGGCGACTGTATGCACAAAAAGAGAAACCACTGCCGCCGGCAGTGGTTTCTCGCATGGCTCTTTTAAGTCTGAACGACCGTCAGGGCTTTAAGCTGCCGAGATGGAAAAACCGGGAGTCGGTGTAGGACTGAACTTCCAGGATGATTTCCTGCCCGGCATAAGGCGTCAGATCCACTTCGTACAGGCCGTTGACCGGAAAGTCATTGACGGCGTCCTTGAAGAGGACTTTTCCATTCCGGTCCATGAGTTGGATGCACTTGAGGTTGACGGGGATGTCGTCAAAGTCAATATAGACCTTTGCGTTGTCCATGCTTTGCAAGACGGCATTCTTGTTGATAGCCGACGCGTCAGTACCGATCACGGCGCCGGATGCCTTTTTGGCGGGCGGGTCGTAAGCACGTAGTGTGGGCATGAAAATGAGCAGTGCGGCCAAGATGAGGAGCGAAATGAATTTCTGCATTTTACGGTCGTATTGGCGTTTTTGATTAAACGATGGCCGCAAAGATAAATTATATTCTGAATAAAGTCCAAAAGGTAGCCCGTTTTTTTTCAAATTTTATTTGTTGTCCGGGTCAATAATCAAGCCGTCGCGACTGGTTTTTGTTATCAAACCAAATATTATTTGGTAAGATGGGGGAAAAGTATTCGTTTATTTTTCCAAATAATATTCTGAATCCAAGGAGCGCGCAGCCAAATTTTGGGATAAAATTTTGTGCATGGGGCTGTGCGTGTATAATTTGTTTTGTGAGATGAGTTTACATACCCCGGATGGGGTATGTGTGGATGTCTGATCGGGCAACTTAATTGGCTTGTAACTGTTTAGGTACCCGCTGTTTTTGCGCTAAAATGCCCTTTTTATCCCTAAAAACAGGAGCACCTAAACAGTTACATTGGCGTTTGCGCTGTTGTTACTCGAAACTGTCTTTAAATGAAGCGTGCGAAAGGTCTGCTGAATTACGTTTTGGTGGTGCTTGGCGCCATCGGCGGCTTTGTCTATTACTACTATTGGGGTTGTACCAGCGGCTGTCTGATCCGGTCTTCGCCCGTCCTGATGACGCTGTACGGTGCATTGTTGGGCTATTTGTTGGCAGGTGCTTTGGTGCCGAAAGGATCGGGAGATGCGGAGCGAAGCCAGGAGAAAGAATAGGCGGAAAACCTCGCGCGCTCCCGCACTTACTTGCTTTTCGGGACAGGTGCCTTATTCATGGGCCCTGGCTAAGTCTTTGTGATGGGTAACTGTTTAGGTACCCGCTGTTTTTGCGCTAAAATGCCCTTTTTGCACCTACCTTTGCCAAAATTTTCTCATGTAGCGCTGCTACA
>JALVEF010000484.1 GCA_027031185.1 Saprospiraceae bacterium | reverse complement strand
AACCCGAATAGCCTATCGGCCGCTGACGTGGACGATGCCAATGCACAGCCCGCTCTGGCGACCATTGATGCAAAATACGATCTGGACACGGCGGCCCACTCCATACACATTTTCGGATCTTACACCGCCGAAACCCACATTGCCAGTGGCACCAAGCTCATGATCGCCATCATGGAGAAGGAGACCAAGAAAAACAAGAAAGACAACGATGAAACCGCTTTCTTCCACGTTGTAAAAAAACTGTGGAACGGGATGGATGGCGTGACCATCACCAACAACCTCAATCCCGGCGACAAAGTGGACTTTGACTACACCTACACTTTCCCGGGAGACTACAGACTACAGGCTACCGGCTGACGGCACACCGGACAATATCATTGACCTAGCTACCGAGCACTCGGTAGAAGAATTCGATGACCTCGAAGCAGCTATCTTTATCGAAGAGCAAACGAGCCAGTTCGTATTGCAGGCACAGAGTGCTCAACTCATCACCGGCCTGCGACCCGTCGCTTCGGTCGGCAGCCTCAACACGTATCCCAATCCGGCTAAGGATGTGCTAAATTTGAACTTCCACACCACACAGCCGCTGGACCTGACGCCTCGCGTCCTGGACCAGTCCGGCAAGGTGTTTATGACCCGCAACCTGGGCCGCCTGGGTACAGGACAGTACACAGAACAGCTTGACGTTTCCGGCTTGCCGGCAGGCGTTTATGACATCTTGCTCACAGCCGGCCCCAACAAGGGATTTGCCACTTCATTTACCGTGGTGAAGTAATTGGATACCCAAATCAAATGATAACTGCGAAGCCCGCTCGGGGAGCGGGCTTCGCTTTTTAGTTCAGGCGTCAAGTGTGCGATGTACCGTGCGCATAATGCCGGCCACGGCGGTATCTGTCTTCTTCACGATGGCCGCGCCTTTTTCCAGGATGGCTTCCCGTTTTGCGGCATCTTTCAAGTCCCGGGCATTGATTTTGACATTGAGCCAGGCCCCATGCACAGCCGCCCGGGCACACAGCGCACCGACGGCCGCATCGGTAATGGAATTCGGATTACCATTGCGCACCATTGCCCGACACAGGTCAAGGATGGCAAAGGCTGTCTCCATGGTCCGCAGTGGCACCTCCGTCGCATATAGCGTGGCATCACGAATCGCTTCGGTGCGTGCCTTTTTCTCCTCGTCCGTACTTTTAGGCATCCGGAACGCTTCCATGATTTTGTTGAAGGCTGCCGTATCTTCATCCACCAGATGCAGGAGTTTGGCCTTCAGTGCCTGACCTGTTTCCGCATAAGCGGAAAAATACTTTACCCTGTGATCCCAGCCGCGCTTGCCGGCCGACAAGTTGGCGTCCATGGCACCCAGGGCCGCACCCAGCGCCCCCACATACGCAGCGATGGACCCCCCGCCCGGCGCCGGTGCCTCCGATGCCGTCAGGTCGGCAAAGTCCGACAAATTCATATCCACCAGCCGGTTTGCCTGGTCGCGCAAGCGGTATTCGATGATTTTCTGTTGCGGATCAAAGGGAGCCAGGTCATCCAATCCCAGTGACTTGACAGCAATATGCACCAGTTCTTTTTCCGACACACCGGTGGAGCGTTTTTGCTTTTGCAGGAAGTAGCGTCCGGCGTCCAGGAGCACCTTCAGCGGTACCATGCCGACCAATTCGGATCCGGTGACAATCAGGCCGCGCTTATTGGCGCTTTTGCGGGCCTCCTCAAAGGCACGGTGGATCGGGACGGCCCGGATGTCTGTGATGTTCATACTCACTTGAGCGATGCCATATTCTTCAATATACCAGCCGATGGCCTTAACCCCTTTGAGTGTACCGGGGATGCGCACGGGATTGCCCTCATCATCACGGACAATCTCGCCGGTGACAGGATGGCCCTTTCGCTTGACGCGTCCCCGCTCGCGGATGTCAAAAGCTACAGAATTGGCGCGGCGGACAGATTGGGTGTTTAGGTTGATATTGTAGGCAATCAGAAAGTCGCGCACACCAATGACCGTGGCGCCGGCCGTACCGATAGCGGCGGGGCCGTAGTCGGGTTTCCAGTCCTTTTGTTTGATCTTTTGGGCAAAGCCCTCGTACTCGCCGGCGCGGATGACCGCCAGGTTTTTGCGCTGTGGTGTGCGCGCGGCTGCTTCATACAGATAGACGGGGATTTGCAATTCTCTGCCAACGCGCTCCGCCAATTGATTGGCGAAAGCCACCGTCTCCTCCATGCTGATACCGGATATTGGGATCAGGGGGCAAACATCCGTAGCGCCCATACGCGGATGTTCTCCTTGATGCTTGGTCATATCAATCAGCTCCGCCGCCTTGCGGATACCGCGGAAGGCCGCTTCTATCACATCATCGGGCGGCCCGACAAAGGTCACCACCGTCCGGTTGGTCGCCTTACCCGGATCTACATCGAGCAGCTTGACGTTCTCCACGGATGCGATAGCATCCGTAATCTGCTTAATTACATCCGGACGGCGCCCTTCACTAAAATTGGGGACACATTCGATGAGTGGTTGCATGGCTTTTTTGGCGCGCAAGATAGGAGATAAAGGTGTAAAAGACAGTAACTGTTTAGGTGCTCCTGTTTTTAGCACAAAAACAGCGGGCACCTAAACAGTTACAAAAAACACAGTGGTCCCTTTCCTGCAATGTTAGTAAGCCTCCCAATACAAAAAATATCCCCCGCCGCCGGCGCCGCACAGCTTGAAAAAACGCCCCGTGTCCAGCCCATTGCGCCAAGCCTCATGGAGCGATTCCGGAATGAGCGGCCGGAAATATGTCCATTGCCAGCGGCTGATGGCCGCCATCGCTGTCTCCATTGCTTCCCGGTCGCCTTTCACAAAGGCCGCAATGGCGGCCCGGTTGGCCGGGATCAGCTCCCGTTCGACCGCATCACGGAAAGTCTTGTCTTCCAATTGCCGGCGAAACCATGCCACGCCCTCCGCCGTCCGGCGGGGGCGGCCGGAGTCATAGACGTGCAGCGCTTCCGGCAGCGGCATAGGAGACAACAGCCGGGGGCCGGTCGCATCCTGCAATACCGGCCGGTCATAATAGCTGATCAGCGGGTCTATACCGGAACTCTTACCATGGAAAAAAGACTCCATCTCCACGAAGATCTCCCGCAACGCCGTGAGCGGATGCTCCCCGGCTCCATACCGCGCCCACACAGCAGCACACAGCGCCCCCGAGCTCCCCATTCCATAGCCCGGCTTGATATCAGAATCAAACACCAAGCCGGCGACTACGTCGCCGGCAAACTTTTCCACATCCAACGGAAGGGCCATATCTGCCAGATAATCGGCGAACAACTCCAAGGGCGATGACCTTTTTTGTCTTGACGACAAAAAAGTCCACCGCCCGGAGAAGCGATGATAAGGGACGGCGAGCGCCTCAGCCGACAGCAGGACGGTATATTCTCCGAACAAAAGCAATTTGGCGGGAAAGACATGCATCACATAGTGGTAAAAAAACGCTCATCCGACAGATCCGGCACAAAGGCACGGCCCCTGTCATCCACGACTTCCCGCAAGACACTCATCACCGTAACCCGTCCCTTTACCTTCATCGCAGGCCGTGCCTCGCCCGTGTCATCCCGATAGGTAAAATAACGAACCGACCACTGAAACCGGTCAATAGGGATGCCATAGCGCCGGATGAGATGCAGGAAGTCCTCCTGATCCAGTATCCAATTGATAATCTCATCTTGCGTCTGTAGATGTGGCGGCGTCTCATCCGTCCGATATACTTCCGTCCAGCTGACGGGAATGTGGTATTTATACGAAAACGGCTGGCCGGGATGATCCGGCAGTTTGCGCGACAGCGCATCGGCCCAGTCAATCGACACACCGGGATAGCGGGCCTTAAAACGGTCAGCCAAAACTGTATTTCCCGGATGATGGCCCGGCCGGTAAAAAACATGGTAAAAGTCGGCCAGCGAGTGGACAGCCTTTGTGCGCCCGGCCGAAAAGATATTAAAAAGTTTAGTTGACGACACCTTCGGTGCCGTATGGGGAGCGGAAAACACGCTTTTAAGTTTTTGCATCAGCGGAAGATCGCGTCCCAGCCCGCAGGCGTAGAATACGACGTGCGAACTGTCGTCAAATATCCCGGTGCGCAGAGCCGGCAACCGGCCATCTTGTTCGGCTTCGATCAAGGTCTCCACCGTCGTGCGCGGCCCACCCGGATAGACACGCGTGGCCAGGCCGGTCCAGGTATTACCGTGGGAGACAATGTTGATATCCGACCAGCGATAGCCGGTGGGCAGTTGATTCAGGCGCTCCATAATCTCTGCAAGGCTCAAGGGTGCAATAACAACCTGGTGCTCCGAATCGGCTTCGTGCAAGGTAAAATACCTGGCGGCATTGGTGTAGTACTTGTTGTAAGTTTTGTCCTCGCCTACAATGAAAGTAATGGAGCGGTGGGGATGGGTGACAATTCGCACAGGTGGCGGGGCGGTGGAGCGGGCGCGCTCACAGGCCGCATGGGCCACTGCGAGTAGCAGTGCCAGCAAACCGAGCCACCCTGTCCGGGCCAATTGTTTCAAGTGACAAGCGTTTTGGTTTGGTGCATACGCACCGCAAAAATAAAGCGGGCACTGCACCAAAGGTACAATGCCCGCGGGAATTTATTTCACACAAAAACCCTATTTGCGTACGTGTACACGGTCGAAGCCTGCTTCGACACCCACGGCCGGCGTGACATCCTCTTCGATGACAGGCGTCTCCTCGACGGCCTTGGGCGGTTCGGGCGTCTCCTGCTCTTCTTCGACGGGAGGCGCCACTTCCGTTTCGGTAGTGACCGGCTCTTCCACCGGCGGCTTTTCCGTAGTGACGGCCGCCGCGGATCCCTTGTCATTGCAACCACCGCAACCGCGGAGCAGCAGCCAGAGTAATAGTGCCGCCAAGAGCAGTAGCAGGATCCACCAGGGGAAGCCCCCCTTCTTCTTGGTTTCCTTGACGGTCGTTTGCGCCGCGGCGGCAGCTTTGGCCGGTTCCGGTGTTTTCTTAACAGAAGCCGCAGCCGCGGTGGCGGCGGCTGCCGTAGCGGCGGCAGCGGCCGGTTTGGGTGGCGGCGGCGGGGCGGCCACTGCTTTTTTCTTCAAGCAGGAGCGACCCACTTCGCGGCCCGTTTCATCGTACAAGACGTCCATATAGTAATCGCCACGCTCAATACGCTTCCACTTGCTCTTGTCATTGATAAACCGGACGGCACCGGACAATTCCTGGTCGCGCGATTTGGCATCGGGGAAGCCTTCGGAGCGCAGACGAACTTCGCCGTTTTGGTCATATATGACGAAGTAATACTGTCCGTTTTGATGCTTGAAGAAGGCGACATTGTTGATTTTGTCATTGACGGAATGGCCCTGGTATTCTTTACAAGGCAGGTAGTCGTCTTCTTTGTCCTTGGGCGCAGCCGCCTTTTTGGCGGCGGCAGCAGCCGCAGCGGCGGCGAGTGCCGCTTTCTTTTCCTCTTCGGCCTTGCGTTTGGCTTCGGCTTCGGCTTTTAAGCGTGCTTCTTCAGCCTTACGCTTAGCTTCTGCTTCGGCCTTCAGCCGTGCTTCTGCTTCGGCCTTCAGCCGTGCTTCTTCTTCGGCCTTTTGACGGAGCATAAACGGTGTCATCCATACGCCGTTGACCAGTTTGGCTTCCGGATGCAATATGGACTGCTCCCCGCGCACCCAGGCAAAATCTGCCTTCATGGCCGCCTCATCCTTGTAATAGCAGCTGCGCGCAATTTCCTGATGATTGGCGGCTTTGAGCGCATAGTAGTGATACTTGCCGTCCATAGCGGTACCGGTCACCCAGCGCGCATCGACAGGGGCATTCTTCTTGACCGATTCGATGCCGTTGTC
Source organism: Saprospiraceae bacterium (assembly GCA_027031185.1). Taxonomy (GTDB): domain Bacteria; phylum Bacteroidota; class Bacteroidia; order Chitinophagales; family Saprospiraceae; genus HyVt-613. The sequence goes on along the minus strand of JALVEF010000484.1, from coordinate 15,474 downwards.
GCGGGCCGCTTCGGACTTATAGCCTTCGGAGCGGAGGTAAGTTTTCTGACCATCCGGGCTGTTGAAGGCGAAGTAGTACTCTTTGCGGTCATCGCGGTAAAACTTGTAGAACCACGGATCGCCGGCATAATCGCCACAAGGCAGGTAGTCGTCCACTTTGGCTTCTTTTTTAGGTGCAGGTGCGGCAGCGGCGAGTGCCGCTTTCTTCTCTTCTTCCGCCTTCATGCGCAGGGCGTAGGCCGTCCACCACTTGCCGTCAATAAACTGAGCACCGGGGCCCAGGATGGAATGCTCGCCGCGCACCCATGCCAATGCGGCCTTCATCTCCGCTTCACTTTCGTAATAGCAACTGCGTGCGATTTCTTGATGATTGGCTGCCTTGAGCGCATAATAATGGTACTTACCATCCATAGCGGTACCGGTCACCCAGCGCTCATCAATAGGCGCATTTTTCTTGACCGATTCGATGCCGTTATCGCGGGCCGCTTCGGATTTGTAGCCCTCGGAGCGGAGATAGGTCTTTCCATCCGGGCTGTTAAAGGCAAAATAGTACTCTTTGCGGTCATCGCGGTAGAAGGTGTGAAACCATTCTCCCCCCGCGTAGTCCCCACAAGGTAGATACTCATCAACCATTTTAGTTTCGGTTTTGGCCGGAGTTTCGGGCGATCCGGCCGCGACCAGATCACCGATAAACAAGCCGATGGCTGCCTGCATTTCCTCCGGAGTGTTAAAGAAAAAACTCCTGCCGACCGGACGGCCGTCCGTATCGTTCAGATAAAAGTAATACTTCCCGTTTTTTGTTGTTTTTCCTTGATAATTGGTCTCATGAGGGCCCAAGGCGAGTATTTTCTCAATGACCTTATCCACGTCCGCCTCGGAGTCATAGCCCCGTACATTGGCAGAGAGCAGCAGCGTCTTACCTTCCGGATCGCGGAAGGTGAAATAGTACTTGCCGTTGGGGCTTAATACGATTTGGTAATTGATGTCATTGAAGTGGTAGCTGCCTTCTTTGACAACGGTTTTTTCGCCTTTCGGCTCGCGCTTCTTGCGCTTCTTGCGTTTCTTTTTGGGTTTTTCGGCTTCCGGCGCGGCCGGCGCTTCTTCGATAGCTACGTGAGCGACATAGCCCTCGCGAGCCGTCAACTGCCCACCGGTATCTGTGGCTGCAGTCCCCGGCGCCGGACCGGTGCCCCCGGCCTTTTCAAACAATAAGTTCATGGCTGCGGCGGCCTGGCCGGCGGTATCAAACATCGGGCTCCGGCCAATCTCCTGGCCATTGCCTGCTTTCAGAATAAAGTAATGCCGGCCCCCGGATTGCCGCATCTCGTACCGTTCCGCGATACGGGCATTGGTATTGACGGACTCGACACCGTTGTCCCGGGCATCCTTGGATGCATAAGCCTGGCTGTCCAGGATGACTTGTTCGTCATCTGACAAGAACTGAAAGAAATATTCTCCAGTGTCTCCTCGCTGATAGAGCCTGATTCGCATGGTGGTAGTTTTCGTTAGCAATTAGCCTGTCCGACTCATCCATCTGGCCGGCGTAAAGGTAAAAAAGAATGTTAAAATATCCTAAAATGTGACTAAATATCCGCCACACAACGGCGCAAAAGGGTGGGTGGTATTAACTCAGCACGAAATGGCAAGTGTCAAGAAATAGGGCAACTGTCGGGGCACTCTTGGTTTTTGCACAAAAAAAGGAGCCCCCAAACAGTCGAAATGGGAATAACCAAACGCGCCCCTGAGCCCCCCAAAACGCAGGCGGAAGGATCAAGCCGCGCCACCTCGCACGCCCGAAGGGTGTGCAAACTACACTACTATGCTCATTGCGAACAGGTTTTGGACAAGTCTTGGGAATATCGAACACCGATTAACGAATGGAGATTTGAGAAGTGGGCGGTTCGACTAGCTCAGGGATTCCTTCTAAAATCTCAAATCGGTGTTCCTGGCTTCGACAAGCTCAGCCCAAGTGTTCGATGTTCTTACCGTCCCAAGACAAATCGCCTTGAGTATTATCCGGGTGTAGGTGTTTGCCGCGCTTATCTTTTTTGTTTCGCTCCTACGGAGCTTGAAATGTGGGTTGGACTTTGGCTACTACAAAGCTTTCGTCCCTACGGGACTACGATGCTTCTGCACAAGATTCCTTCTAAAATCTCAAATCGGTGTTCCTTGTTCGATATTCTTACCGTCCCAAAACAAATCGCTTTGAGTATAAAAGGCGATAAATACCTACCTTTGCCCACTCACCAGTTCAATGTGCCATGGCCGAAGATGTTTTCCAAAAGCTGGCAGACTTGCAGCGGGAGATAGAAGGCGCCCAACCGGAGACAGCCGAAGCGCTGGAGGCTTTCCGCATCAAATACCTGGGATCCAAGGGGCTGCTCAAAGAAGTATTTCGCTGGATCAAGGACGTGCCCCCGGAAAAAAAACGCGACTTTGGGAAGCAAGCCAATGCGCTCAAGCAGGCGGCTCAGGCACACTACGAAGCGCTCAAATCCCGGATAGAAGCCGGCCGGGAGCGGGAGACCGGCCTGAAAGGGGACTTGAGCGCGCCCGGACCGCCCATACCGCTCGGTGCCCGCCACCCGCTGGCCATCGTGACCAACCGCATCATCCATATTTTCACCAAGCTGGGATTTGCTATTGCCGAGGACCGGGAGATTGAAGATGACTGGCACAACTTCACGGCGATGAATACACCGGAAAATCACCCGGCGCGCGACATGCAAGACACCTACTACCTGCGCGACTTTCCGGAAATGCTGCTCCGTACGCATACCTCATCGGTTCAAGCGCGTACCATGACGCGCCAAAAGCCGCCCATCCGCATCATCGCGCCCGGGCGCGTATATCGCAATGAGACCATCTCCGCACGCGCACACGCACAATTTCATCAGGTCGAAGGACTTTACGTGGATAAGAATGTGTCTTTCGCAGACTTAAAGCAAACGCTGTTTTTCTTCGCCCGCGAGATGTACGGCGAAAAGACCCGCATCCGGCTGCGGCCCTCCTACTTCCCCTTCACCGAGCCGAGTGCCGAAATGGACGTGTCCTGCTTCATCTGTGACGCCAAAGGCTGCAACATCTGCAAATACACCGGTTGGGTAGAGATACTTGGCTGCGGCATGGTGGATCCGGCCGTACTGGAGAATGTGGGCATTGATCCCGATGAATATTCCGGCTTTGCCTTTGGAATGGGCATTGAGCGGCAGGCCATGCTGCTGTACAAAATCAACGACATCCGCCTGTTTTTTGAAAATGACGCGCGCTTTCTCAAGCAGTTTACCTCCGCTTTCTGACGCCGGCACTCACCGGCCACTCATCATCACGGCCTGATCTGCCATCTGCAAAAACTGCGAGCGGGACAGAGCGCCATCGCTACGCTGCAATACATTGCCGTCGGCATCCAGAAAGAGCAAGGTGGGCAGCACGCGGACTTCAAAGATCGTACTCAGGTTGGTGCCGTTTTCTTTTTCGACATTGACCTTGTAGCTGACAAAGTTGGCGTTGATGATTTCGGCAAAACTTTCATCCATGTACAGTTCCTCGTCCATGACCTTGCACGGCGCACACCAGTCGGCGTACATATCCACAAAGACCAGTTTATTGTCCCGCTTGGCCGTCTCCAGCACATCCGACAAGTAGTCGGACCGGATAAAGTGGAGGGGGTATTTACTCAATTCATCCTCCACGGGAGGCGGTGACTTGACGGTTTTCTTTCCGGTGTGGCAGGATACCGCTGCCCAGGTCATAGCCAACAAGACAAAAAACAACGTACGTTTCATAGCATTCGGATTTCTGCAAAACTCGAGGACAAGGACGCCGGTACCCAATGGCGGAGCGGCAAAGGTAATTAAATGTCGCTTCCGGGCAAGTTTAACGTGCCCCCTGTGGGCTTTATTGCCGCCGCCGGCAGCCCGGTCTGTCGGCTCTTTATCACATCAAATTCGGGGGAGGCGGCGTGTTGTTTGACCGGCCCGCTTACACGGTTCCCTTTCGGGCAGGCTCCAACGTTTGTGCATTATCCTCGTAAAAGGTCTAACTTTGCGGCCCATTGGCCCGCCTCCACAATTGCATATTACCATGAATAAAACAATACTCGTTACCGGCGGCACCGGATACATCGGAAGCCACACCATTGTGGACCTGATTGACAATGGCTTCGACGTCATTTCCGTGGACAACTTCTCCAATTCCCACGGCGAACAAATACTGGAGCGACTGGCACAAATCACGGGCCGGACAATCCTCAACTACCGCACTGATTTGACAGACGCCGCCGCCACCCGAAAGATATTTGAAGCACATCCCGGCATCGCGGGCATCATCCACTTTGCCGCACACATCTACGTCAATGACTCGGTCCGCCATCCCGTCAAATACTACCGGAACAACCTCAACAGCCTGCTCAATATCCTGGACGGAATGTCGGAGTTTGGCGTCCGCCATCTTATTTTCTCCTCATCCTGCTCGGTTTATGGCAATAGCAGCGCCCTGCCCGTCGTCGAAACCACCCCGATCGGCAAGGCCGAGAGTCCCTACGCCCGCACCAAGCAGATGGGCGAAGCCATCATTACGGACTACGCCAACGCCCACCCGGATGCCCACGCCATCCTGCTCCGCTACTTCAATCCCGCCGGCGCCCACGAGTCCGGCCTGTTGGGCGAAGCGCCACTGGTCAAAAACACCCACCTCGTGCCGGTGATCACCGAGACGGCCATCGGTGCACGGGACCAAATGTACGTACACGGCGACGACTATGACACGCGCGACGGCAGTTGCGTCCGCGACTACATCCACGTCATGGACATCGCCAATGCCCACACCAAGGCCCTCCAATATCTGCTTGAAGGACGCAATCAAGGCGGCGCGGAAATTTTCAACATCGGCATCGGCCAGGGTGTCACCGTCCTGGAAGCCATTCGCGCCTTTGAAGCACACACCGGCATCGCACTCAACTACGTCATCGGCCCCCGCCGCGAAGGCGATGCCGCCGCCATCTATGCCGACAATACCAAGGCCCGCAAACTACTCGGCTGGACGCCCAAACGCGACATCCGTGACATCATGGCATCGGCCTGGCAATGGGAGCAGGTCCTGCACCACACGCCATCACTCCAGCCTGTCCGGGAAGAGTGAGCGGTGGCGGAGGCTTGTTTTCTTGATTGTACCGTTTAGCACATAATGATTAGGTTTGCCCTGCGTTTTAGTGACCACTATGCCTATACCCAAGCTCGCCGCCGTCATCCTGCTCGCCGCCCTGTGGGCAGCCTGTGCCCACATCACCCCGCTGGAAGGGGGCGACAAAGACACCACACCTCCACAAGTGGACACCTCGCGCTCCTCACCAATGTCCCCCGTACACACGCACCCGCGCGAGATACGCTTGGCTTTCAACGAGTGGATCCGCCTCGACAATCCATTCAAAAATATCCTCATCTCGCCCCCACTGTCCAAACGGCCTGAAATCAAACTGAAAGGCAAGGCGGTGGTTGTCCGATTTGCCGACGACGAGGACTTCCACGACAATACCACTTACGTCATCAACTTCGGATCCGCCATCAAAGACATCACCGAAGGCAATGCAGCCCAAGGCCTGGCCTACGTATTCTCCACCGGCCCGGACATTGACTCGCTCACACTGGAAGGAAGCGTCGTGGATGCGCGCACCGGTCAAGGCGTCGAACAGGTCAGCGTCATGCTGTACAAGGAACTTGATGATTCTGTCGTCTATAAACAGAAGCCCTACTACCTGGCCTTCACAGACAAGACAGGCCACTTTCAATTCCAATACCTGCACCCGGGCCGGTACAAGATTTTTGCCCTCCGGGATGCGGACAACGACTACCTGTACAGCCAGCCCGGCGAGGCCATCGCCTTTGCCGATTCGACCGTCCGCGCCGGCCGGCCCGAGCCATACCACCTCCGGCTCTCCGTGCCCGAATTGCCCCTCAAGGTCAAAGACATCAAACAGCCGGCATCCGGAATGCTCCAACTTGTATTCAACCGCCCCGCCCACCGGCCCGAAGTCACCGGCCAACACATCAAGACCCTGTTCTACGAACCGAAGGGGGATACACTGACGCTGTGGATAGACGGCCGGGACACGTCATCGGCGCTGATTCTGAAAGAAGAAGGCCACGTTGTGGATACCATACAGCCGGGGAGGGAAAAGAAAAGTTTGGACAGCCTGCAGGCTGTCCGTGGTTTGGGGACCGGCACGCGCCAATTGACCCCGGTACAAATGTTCAGCCTGCAATTTTCCATGCCGGTGGTACGGTGGAATCCGGACCGCTTTGTCGTGCGCCAAGACAGCAATCGCCTCGACATCACGCACATCCGAAGGGACAGCGTCCGGCCCACTGTCCTGTACATTGACTGGCCGCGGTCCGAAGGCCATACCTACGCCCTTGACTTGCTACCCGGAGCCATCACCGGCTTTGACGGACGCACCAATCCCGACACCATCCACCGCCGTGTCACGGTTTTGGAAAAATCCAAACTGGGCAATATATCGGTGACCATTCATCCGCCCGACTCCACGGCCCATTACGTCCTCCGGCTGCTGTCCGCCGACAAAAAAGAAGTGGAGCGGCTCGTCCTCGAGCCGCTCCGTTTCAGCTGCCAATGGCCTTTGCAGCGCCCCGGCCAGTATAGCCTGGAGCTCATCCTAGACCACAATCGCAACGGGCGATGGGACCCCGCCGACTACCGCGCCCATCAACAACCGGAGCCTATTTTCGTTAAGAAACTCGAACCACTGCGCGCCAACTGGGATCTGGACGTGCAATGGACGCCGGCACAGCCGGCGGCGCCGGCCGGAAGCCGTGAAAAGATACGCCAATGATACTCAAGGCTGAAAATCTCAAAAAGATATACGGACGGCGCGAGGTCGTCAAAGGCGTCAGCATCAATGTCAAACAAGGCGAAATCGTCGGCCTGCTCGGCCCCAACGGTGCGGGCAAGACCACCACATTTTATATGATCGTGGGCTTCATCCGTCCCAACGAAGGGCGCGTCTTTCTCGATGAAAACGACATCACGCATCTGCCCATGTACAAGCGCGCACAAGCCGGCGTGGGCTACCTGCCCCAGGAAGCATCGGTCTTTCGCAAACTGACGGTAGAAGACAATATCCGGGCCGTGCTTCAGTTTACGGGCCTTTCCCGGGCCGAGCAGGATGAGAAGCTGGAGAGTCTCATCGAAGAGTTCGGTTTGCACAAGGTGCGCAAGAGCTTTGGCGATACGCTGTCCGGCGGCGAGCGCCGCCGGACAGAGATTGCGCGGGCCCTGGCCACCTCGCCCAAGTTTATTTTGTTGGATGAGCCCTTTGCCGGCATTGACCCCATCGCCGTCGAGGATATCCAGTACATCGTGGCCAAGCTGCGCACCAAGGACATCGGCATCCTGATCACCGATCACAATGTCCAGGAGACCTTGTCCATCACCGACCGGGCCTACCTGATGTTTGAAGGCCAAATCCTGCGCACCGGTACCTCCGAAGAACTGGCCGCCGACGAATTGGTCCGCAAACTGTATCTGGGCACCCAATTTGAATTGCGGCGCAAATCCATTGACCTTGACAAAGAGCGCTAAATATCTCGCCGTGCTGGCATTGGCGGTCTGCCTGCCGGCCGCCTGCGATGATGCACCGGACTACTCAAAAAAGTACGCCGTGCGCAAGCAGGTGGACTCACTTTTCCGGGCACACATCAAAGCTGTCACCACTGAAATGGATACCCGGTGCAGCCTCCGCCGCGAACGCGTCCTGGACAAGATGGTGGATTCCATCCTGGTAGAGCGCCACAGTGAGTCATTCGAAATCCGGCGCCGGGCACAGCCCTCGCCCGAATGACCCGCGCGCCAGCACTTACCCGGCGTAGCAAGTTAGTGCGGGCGCGCACCCTAAAGAGAGCCAGATCCATGATCAGGATTTTTTGTAACTGTGTAACTGTTTAGGTACCCACTGTTTTTGTGCTAAAAACAGGAGCACCTAAAAGTTAGGATTTTTTAACACTTCGCCGTAGCACAACAAACCCAACGATGCGTCTGCTGCTTATCTTGACCTTATTCGCTTTGCTCCCGGCCGCCTGCCGGCGGCGCCGGCACGAGACACGGGAGGAATACGTCCAGCGGGCACTGCGCGAAAAAATCGAGCGCTTCAAGGCCCGCAAGCGCGAACGCTGTGAACAGAATCTATTGGCCGAAGCCGAGGCCATCGCCGACTCCATCATCCTGCGCGAGGCGCTCAATGCCGACACCATCCGGCAGAAGATTCCACACATACCACCCAAGCCCGCTTTTATTGAGCCACGCGTGCCGGACACCACCGCCGCAAAACCCATACTGGACAGCTTGCGTTGAGCCGCTGCCTGGCACCCGTATCCTGCCTGTCACAAGGCCGAAATCCATACCGCTTGTATAGGCAAAAAACATTAGCTTTGCCGTTCGCGTAAGCGAATGGCAGCGTAACAGTAAAGAAGACATGATCCACATTACATTTCCCGATGGCACCGTCCGCCAATATCCCAAGGGCACGACTGCCCTGGAAATTGCCGCTTCCATCAGTGAAGGCCTGGCCCGCAACGTACTGGCCGCCAAGGTCAATGGCAAGGTCATAGATGCCACCCGGCCCATAGAAGAAGACGCCACGCTCCAACTGCTCACCTGGAAGGACAAGGAAGGCAAGGCTACCTTCTGGCACTCGTCGGCTCATCTGATGGCCGCCGCCATCGAACAACTATACCCGGGGGCCAAATTCGGCATCGGCCCGGATATCGAAAACGGCTTTTACTACGACATAGACCTGGGCGACACCGTTCTTTCATCCAAGGACTTTGAAAAGATCGAGCAAAAGATGAAAGAACTGGCCAAAAAGAAAGATGCCTACGTCCGCAAGGAGGTGTCCAAGGCCGATGCCATCGCTTACTTCAGGGAAAAAGGGGACGAATACAAACTGGAATTGATAGACGAACTCCAGGACGGTGAAATCACCTTTTATCAGACGGGCGATTTCGTGGACTTGTGCCGCGGGCCCCACCTGCCGGACACTTCCAAAATCAAGGCCGTCAAGCTACTCTCCGTCGCCGGCGCCTACTGGCGGGGCGATGAGACCCGCAAGCAGATGACCCGCGTCTATGGCATCACCTTCCCCAAAGCCTCGGAGCTGAAAGCCTACCTCCACATGCTCGAAGAAGCTCAAAAGCGCGACCATCGCAAACTGGGCGCCGAGCTGGAGTTGTTTATGTTTTCCGACAAAGTCGGACAGGGATTGCCGATTTGGCTGCCCAACGGCACCGCCCTGCGTACCCGCCTGGAAGACTTTCTCAAGGCCGAACAAATCAAGCGCGGCTATCAGCCCGTCATCACGCCACATCTTGGAAAGAAAGACCTCTACGTCACCTCCGGACACTACGAGAAATACGGCAAGGACTCCTTCCAGCCCATTCACACACCGCACGAGGGCGAGGAATACCTTCTCAAACCGATGAACTGCCCGCACCATTGCGAAATTTACCGCCACCGTCCCAAGTCTTACAAGGATTTGCCCATCCGCATTGCCGAATTTGGTACGGTCTATCGCTACGAACAGAGTGGGGAACTGCACGGGCTGACGCGCGTGCGCGGCTTTACCCAGGATGATGCCCATATCTTTTGTACCCCCGACCAAGTCAAGGATGAGTTTCTCAACGTATTGGACCTGACCAAGTACGTCTTGCAAAAAATGGGCTTTGAGGACTTTACGGCACAAATATCACTCCGCGACAAGGAAGACCGTTCCAAGTATATCGGCTCCGAAGAAAACTGGGAGAAGGCCGAGCAGGCCATTATGGATGCTGTCAAGGAGGCCGGACTGGACGCCGTCGTCGAATACGGCGAAGCCGCCTTCTATGGCCCCAAGCTGGACTTTATGGTCAAGGATGCCATCGGGCGCTCGTGGCAGCTCGGCACCATCCAGGTGGACTACAACCTGCCGGAACGCTTCCAGCTTGAATACATCGGCCCGGACAACCAACCCCACCGGCCGGTCATGATTCACCGCGCGCCCTTCGGCTCGATGGAGCGCTTCGTCGCCGTCCTGACCGAGCACTGCGGGGGACACTTCCCACTCTGGCTCACACCGCAGCAATATGCCATCCTGCCCATTAGCGACAAATATTCGGACTATGCCGAGGCGGTTCAGCAGCAGCTTGCTGCCGCCGGCATCCGCGGCAACATAGACCGGCGGGCCGAGACGATCGGCCGCAAGATCCGCGATACGGAGGTAAAGAAAATTCCCTTTATGCTCATCGTCGGCGAGAAAGAAAAGCAGGCCGGCACCGTCGCCGTCCGCCGTCAGGGCGAGGGCGACATTGGTACAATGCCTGTCGCCGGGTTTATAGATTATTTCAAGAAACTCCTTTGATGCCCCCGCAATGGATCGCCTCTCCGACAAAGTAAAACGCCTGCCCGAGTCGGCCACCTTAAAAATGGCCCGGCTTGCGCGCGAGTTGCGCGCGCAAGGTAAGGATGTCATCTCGCTCAGTCTGGGTGAGCCCGACTTTGACACGCCTCAACACATCAAGGAAGCCGCCATCCAGGCCCTGCGCGATGGCTATACCAAATACACGCCCGTGCCGGGCCTGCCGGAACTGGTCGAGGCCATCCGGCTCAAGTTTAAGCGTGACAACGGCCTGACGTTCGACAAAGACCAAATCGTCGTCTCCAACGGAGCCAAGCAGTCCATCTTCAATATCAGTCAGGCCCTGCTCAACGAGGGAGATGAGGCCATCATCCTGACGCCGTACTGGGTCAGCTACCACGACATTATCCAGATGATCGGCGGCAAGCCCGTGCCCGTCAGGGCCGGTATCGAACAGGACTTCAAGGTCACGCCCCAACAACTGGAAGCGGCTATCACACAGCGTACCAAATTTGTCCTGTTTTCCTCGCCGTGCAATCCCACCGGTTCGGTCTATACGCAAGAGGAACTGGAAGGCCTGGCCGAGGTGATCGCCCGTCACCAATTGATCGTCGTCTCGGACGAGATTTACGAATACATCAACTTCACCGGGCAGCATGCTTCGATTGGCACCATTGACGCGGTACGGGATTTGACCGTGACCGTCAACGGCTTTGCCAAGGGCTTTGCCATGACGGGCTGGCGCTTGGGCTATATCGGCGCACCGCGGTGGCTGGCGCGGGCCTGTGCCAAGATTCAGAGTCAGGTCACTTCGGGTGCTACCGCCTTCGGGCAAAAGGCCGGTGCCGTCGCGCTCACGTCCGATCCGGGACCTACCATTGCCATGCGGGAGGCTTTCCGCCGGCGGCGCGACCTGGTCATCGAATTATTGTCGGCCATTCCCGGCGTCAAGACCAATCATCCCAAGGGGGCCTTCTATATCTTTCCGGATATGCAGGCTTTCTTTGGCAAGTCCTTCGACGGCCAGACCATCCGCCATTCGGACGACCTGGCGGAGTACCTGTTGCGCGAAGCGCTCGTCGCCACGGTATCCGGGGCCGCTTTCGGTGATCCCAATTGTATCCGCATTTCTTATGCCGCTTCCGAAGACCAGCTGCGGGAGGCCATCCGCCGGATGGGCGAGGCGCTCGGCAAGCTGTCCTGACGCGCATTCAGGGGATTCCCAAGATTTTGTGTATTTGAAGTGAAATCTTCCACCGGGGATGTCGCATACAGTATTCCAGGGCACGGCGGGTATTGTCGTCCCGGTCCGGACCGTCCATCGGCTGAAGGAAAAAGTGTGCAAAGTCCAATTGGCGGAAAGCCTCGGGCGGCGCACCGTTTTGCGGATACACCAGTTTCAATTCATCACCGCTGCGCAATACCAGGTCGGCACCGGCTTTGGGGCTTACGCAAACCCAGTCCACGCCGGGGGGGTGCGGCATAGTGCCATTGGTTTCCACGGCAATATAGGAACCGTACCGATGCAACGCATCGGTAAACTCTTCATCCAGTTGGAGCAGCGGTTCACCGCCGGTACAGACGACAAACGGGGAGGATTGGTCCGGCCAAAGTGACCGTACTTTTCGGGCGAGTGCGTCGGCGGTATATTTTCCGCCGCCCGGCCCATCGGTGCCCACAAAATCGGTATCACAAAAGGTGCAGACGGCCGTAGCGCGGTCGGCTTCGCGGCCGGTCCACAGATTGCAGCCGGCAAAGCGGACGAAGACGGCGGGACGGCCGGCGTGATAGCCTTCGCCCTGGACGGTGTAGAAAATTTCTTTGATGGTGTAGGTTTTCATGTGGCGCGTTGCGGTACCTGTTTAATTGTTGAGTTGTAGTAACTGTTTAGGTACGTTGAGTTTACTCCAATAACGCTGGCAAAAAAAAACGGTTTTGCGGCCCCGCACTAACGGTTTGATGGTCCAAGGTCAACGGTCCAAGGTACATGGTAGTGTCAGGTGTACGTGCGGGACGGTTTAGCGGTTTTGCGGTTCTTCGGTTCTTCGATCACAAAAATCCGGTCAGAAGAAAATTTGGTCAGCATTTACGCTGCGGTTAGTGAGCGGAGTCGAACTAAGCCTGCGAAGCGTCCCAAACTACTTTTTAGATTGGCCCCATCCATACACCGTATTTACCTCCCCTTAGCGATGGTGATGATTTCGGCGAAGACGCCGGCGGCAGTGACTTCTGCCCCGGCGCCCGGGCCGCGCACGATCAACGGATGGGTGTGGTAGCGCTTGGAGGTGATGGCGACCATGTTGTCACCGCCTGTCAGGCCATAAAACGGGCTGGATGCATCCACTTCCTGCAGTCCGATGCGACAGTGCCCGTCCTGGTAAGTGGCCAGCATACGGAGGACGCATCCGTTTTGAGCGGCAGCATCCCGGTGTCCGGCAAAAAACGACTCGGCTGCTTCCAACTCGGCGAAGAAGGCTTCTACATTGGGCGCGTGAAGGCAAGCATCGGGCAGGATGGGATCCGACTCGACATCGGACAACTCCATAGCGGCACCGGCTTCCCGGGCCAGGATGACAATCTTGCGGGCGACGTCCAGACCTTTCAAGTCTTCCCGTGGATCCGGTTCTGTGAAGCCAAGCGCTTTGGCTTCACGCACCACGTCGGCAAAGCGCTTGTCCGCCGTATAGGCACCAAAGATATAGGATAGCGTACCTGACAGGACGCCTTCGATCTTGAGTATGGTATCACCGGACCGCACCAGGTCCCGGATGGTGGCGATGAGTGGCAGGGCGGCACCGACATTGGTCTCGTACAGGTAGGAGACGTTGTTGGCGCGGGCCAGTTGTTTGAGCCGGCGGAAGCGGAGCAAGGGGCCGGATGCCGCTACTTTGTTGGGTGTGGAGATGGAGATGCTGTGATCGAGTACGTGTCCGTAGAAAGCGGGCACGCGGTCGCCGGCGGTACAATCCACAAAAACCGAATTGCGGAGATTCATTTCACTCATGGCGGTGACAAAGGCGGCCAGGTCTGACTTGTCGCCCTGATCCAGAAGTGTTGGCCAGTCGGCGATGGGCATGCCGGAGGCATCAAAATACATGCGGCGGCTGTTGGCGATGCCGCAAAGCTTGATTTCCAAAGCATGGTCGCGAATGAGCGTGGGATTTTGGGCTTCGATTTGGCGGAGCAATTCCTTGCCTACCAGTCCGGTGCCAACGACGAAGAGATGGACGCGCGTGATGGCATCACTAAAAAACATTTCATGGACGGCATTGACGGCCTTGCGCTTGTCGGCCCGGTCGAGGACGACCGAGATGATCAACTCCGAGGAGCCCTGGGCGATGGCAACGACATTGACGCCGTTGGCGCCGAGGGCGCGGAAGAGCATGCCGGCGATGTTGTGGCGGTTTTTGATGCTTTCGCCGATGATGGCGATGATGCACAAATCATCTTCCATCTTGACCGGCTCGACGATGCCGCGCTCGATCTCCAGTTCAAAGGCTTTGTCCACGGCCGCCTTGGCGGGTAGTGCATCGGCGGGCGAAACGGCAAATGAAATGGCATGCTCCGACGAGCCCTGAGTGATCATTATGATATTGACGCCTTCGGCAGAGAGTGCACTGAACAGGCGCGCGGCGAAGCCGGGCACTCCGATCATGCCGGTACCGCGCAAGGTCAGTAATACCACCTTGTCAATAGAGGCGATACCGGTGATGAGCTGGCCGTTGGGCGCCTTGACGCTGCTGATGCGCGTTCCTTCAAAACCGGGTTGGAATGTATTCTTGATGACAATGGGAATGTCGGCTTCCAATGCGGGCCGGATGGTCGGCGGATAGATGACCTTGGCACCGAAGTGGGACATTTCCATGGCCTCGGCATAGGTCACCTGTTTCAAACTGCGCGCGTCCGGCACATCGCGCGGGTCGGCTGTCAGGATACCGTTGACATCGGTCCATATCTCGATGAGCTCCGCATCCAGCGCGGCGCCAAACAAGGCGGCCGTATAGTCCGAACCGCCGCGGCCCAGTGTGGTGCGGATGCCGTCCTCCGTCGCCCCCAAAAAACCGGTGATGACGGGTATGCCGGGAAACTGTGCCATCCACGCTTGTATCCGCGCGTAGGTGTCCTCCTTCCGGACACGCGCGCCGCCGAATCGGTCATCGGTGATCACCACATTGGCGGCATCGAGATAGGGGGCCTGGAGTCCTTTGGAAGCAAGAAACTGCGACAGCAGAAAGGCCGAATTGCGCTCTCCGAAGCTCACGATGTAATCTTTGGTGCGTGCGGTCAGTTCGCGGATGGCCTGTACGGCTTGGAGGATATTGTCCAGTTTGGCAAAGCGCCGCTCGAATTTTTCGCGAGTATGCCGGAGCCGATCTCCGTCCAACAGGCCGGTGGCCGCGTCCAGGTGCCGGACGCGGAGGGCGTCCAGTTTCTCTGTGAAGTCACTGCCCGAAGCGGCCCGGTCTGCCAGTTCCAGCAGGGCGTCCGTCACCCCGCCCATTGCCGAGACCACCACGCCGAAGCGTTCGCCGGCTTCATAATAGGATTCCACTATCGCCGCCACCTGGCGAATCGTGTCCGGGCTGGCAACGGACGATCCGCCGAATTTGAGAATTTTCATCCAGTTCGGTTTTCTGCCGTAAAGGTACGGAAAACAAAAATGAGTGTAATTGCAGGCCCCGGTTCGACGTCGCTCGGTTCGATGGTGCTCCGACCGTACCGACCGGGGCCTGCGTGGAATCGGGCGCTGCGCGCCCGTTGAATCGCCCCTTCGGGGCGTTGAATTGCGCCTCCGGCGCGTTGAATACTAACAAATGAAGTAACTGTCTAGGTACCCGCTGTTTTTGCGCTAAAATGGCCTTGTTGAATGGAGAATTGAGAATTGAAAATGCCTATTATCCCTATAAAACAGGAGCGCCTGAACAGTTACGTAACTGTTTAGCTGGACTTTACTACTTTTCCCTACATTCAAGCGACAGCTTGAGTTAGAAGAAACCTTAGATGTCGGATTGTATGTAAATAATTTTCAATATGGTTATTTTCATCCCTTATTGAGAATTTAGTATTTCTCA
>JALVEF010000483.1 GCA_027031185.1 Saprospiraceae bacterium | reverse complement strand
CGCCCGCTTTACTTCGTCCTGCTGTCCGACCATCCGGACCAGGACGAGGGCGAACCTGAAATCCTCTACACCGCCCTGCACCACGCGCGCGAGCCCAACTCCATGTCCCAACTCCTGTTTTTTATGTGGTACCTCCTGGAACACTACGACAGTGATCCCAACATCAAATCACTGGTGGACCGCGTGCGCATGGTCTTTGTCCCCTGTGTCAATCCCGACGGCTATGTCTATAACCAAACCACCAATCCCAACGGCGGCGGCTTCTGGCGCAAGAATCGCTGGAAACAGGATTCTGTCGTCTATGGTGTGGATCTCAACCGCAACTACGGCTACAAGTGGGGATATAATAATGTCGGCTCCTCCAATATCCCCGGTTCGCAGACCTACCGGGGTACGGCCCCCTTTTCCGAACCGGAGACCCGCGCCATGCGCTTCCTGTGCCAGCAACACGACTTCCAAATTGCGCTCAACTACCACACCTTTGGCAATCTGCTCATCCATCCCTGGGGATACAGTGATACGCTTACACCGGATCATGCGAGCTTTGAAGCCCTGGGCCGGGCCTTGACCCGTGAGAATGGATTTGTCCTCGGCACCGGCACCCAGACCGTCGGCTATACGGTCAATGGCGACAGCGATGACTGGATGTACGGCGACCAACAAATCTTTTCCATGACACCGGAAGTGGGGCCGGAATTTTGGCCGTCCGAAGATCAGATAGATGGGCTCAACAAGACCACCATTTATCAAAATCTCACCGCCGCCCGCCTGCTGCTCAATTATGCGGAAGTCCGGCCGGATAAGGCCTTTCTCGACCAGGCGGCTGACAGCATCCGGCTGTTGATCACGCATCCGGGATTGGCCGCCGGGCCGGTGGCTGTGAAGCTCACCGCCGGCCCCGGCCTGACGCTGTCGCCCGACAGCGTCAGCGCGATGATGACACAGCTTGACAGCCTGACACTATCCGTGGCCTATGCGCTGGACAATACCGTCACGGCGGGGGACTCCGTGGCGCTCTATCTGTCCGTCACCGACGGGCTTGGGATGCATACCGACACCGTCCGGCTCCCCGTGTGGGTGGACGCGCCGGTGGCTTTTGAAGAGATGGGGGCCCTCTATCCCCAATGGCTGGGCGACTGGCAACCCACGACGGAAACTTACGTCAGTGCGCCGCAGTCCATCACCGACAGCCCCGACGGACCCTATCCTTACTCGGCCGAACGCTCACTCGTCTCCGATGAGATTGACCTGACATCGGCCACCGGCGCTGCACTCACTTTTTGGGCCAAGTGGGACATCGAGCCGTCGTATGACTACGTACAACTCTCGGCGGTTATTGACAATACGACTATCATCCCGCTCTGCGGCCGCTTCACCAAATCCGGCTCCCAATACCAAGACAAGGGCCAGCCTGTCTATGATGGCAAGCAAGCGGACTGGGTGCGCGAGTATGTCAGCCTGGACGAAATTACCGGACAGAAAATCCGGCTTCAGTTTGTGCTGAAGTCCGACTTTTTAGACACAAGAGACGGCTTTTACTTCGACGACTTGAAAGTCCTGTACACCAAGCCCGATGCCATCCACACGCCGCCGCAAGGCGGTGTAAACTTCTTTTCCATTCGTCCCAATCCGGCGAAAGACCAAGTGCAGTTGCAACTTCTCTCCGCGCCCGGGCAGGCGTCGCAGGTGATCGTCACGGACGTGGTGGGGCGGGAGCGGCTTCGTCTCCCCGTGGGCGTGGGCAAGCGCGAAGTTCGTTGGTCCGTGGCCGGCTGGCCCGCCGGACTTTACCTTGTCCGGCTCCAATCCGGAGATCGGGTACAGACGGAGCTTTTGGTGCACTGATGGCGAGACGGCTCAATCCAGATCCCGGCGCAGCATCCGGGCCATCTCATCGGCGAAGGCAGGTATCAGCGAAGTGCCCTTGGTGCCAAAGCCATTGAAGATCCCGATGCGGTTTTGATTGAGTTTGCCGGCAAGTGTGCCGGCGAGGTTTTCGGGGAAGCCGGTGATCGGGCGCCGGTGGCGTACAGTCGGGCGGATGGCGGCGCGATGGGCCACAACTTCATACGATCCCGTGAGCGTCTTGTCCAGTTCGTCGCCCAACCAGGCGGCCCCTTCGGCACTGGGCCGGTCGTCGGCGAAGTCCCAGAAATTGGTGGCCCCGGCCCAGAACAGGTCTTGCCCGATGGGTACGAGGGCAATTTTGCGCTTGACGATGTGGTGTCGCGGCATGCCGGGGATGCGGACGAGCCACAACTCGCCCTTGGACGGCTGGAAGGGGAGACCGGTGAATAGCGGGTTTTGCGTAGCGAAGTGACCTTCGCAAAAGATGGCTTTGCGGTAGCGTGCGCCGCGGTATGTGATGCCCCGCGGCACCAGCCGTAAGTCCCCGTGCCGGAATGTATCCACTTCCAACAGGCGGGCTTCTTGCCATCGAGTGCTAAAAAAACCAATGAGGCCGGCTATGTCGGCGCGCGCCCCGCGCCGAATGAGGCCGGCGCCATACGGGGCACGTACCGGCCATGCGGCGCGCCGGTCCGGCGGGAAGTGGTCGAGGTAGGCCGCGTAGGCTTCGTGCTGCATGCGCACGTCCCAGTTGTTGGCCATGGCCACATCGGTGAAGAGGCGGAGCACGGGCAGGTCGTACCACAGTTTGATGCCGTAGGTCTGTTCCAGCTGGCGGTAATAGGTGTGGGCGAAGGGCAACCATTCGTCAATGCGCCAGCTCTTGACCAGACGTCTGCCGGTGACGGGATTGATGACGCCGGCGGCCTCTTTGGTGGCACTGCCCCGGTGTCCGCGGTCTATGATGCGGACGGTCAGTCCGTAGTGGAGCAGGCGCTCGGCCAGTACGGTGCCGGCCAGGCCCTGTCCGATGAGTAGGATGTCGGCGGTATAGCGGTTCATTGGGTCGAATCGGATAAGCTCGCCCGGGGCATGCGTCCTTCCAGCAGTTTGTCAATGGCGGCAACCGCTGTTTGGTAGCGCGTCTTTTTGTCGCCTTTGAGCAGGATGTAGGGGCGGTTGTAGTCAATGAGCGCCTGATGGAAAGCGTCGAACATTTCCTGTCGCAAGTGGGGGCGGTCGCGCAAGTCATCGGCTTCCCAGGGCACGTCAATATAGGTGAGCAGGTACAGGTCGTATTGATTGCGGCGGGCGGCTTCTTCCAGGATGGGATTGACAAAGCCGCCGTAGTAGGTGAGCGAATAGACCGCCGTCTCCAGCAGGTCGGTGTCGCAGATCAGCAGCTTGTCGGCCTTGGGGGCCAGATCGTTTTCCAGGGCCATCTGGCCGATGGCGATGGGGATCAGGTCCTTTTGCTCGCACGTCTTGCGCTCGTTGTTCCACTTGTCCTGGAGATAGTCCCGGGCGTATTCCTTGACCCAAACCGTGTTGTAATGGCGGGCCAGGCGGCGGGCCAGCGTGGTCTTGCCGGTGGATTCCGGGCCGAAGAGGACGATGCGCACCACGTCGGCCGGCTTTTGGAGCATTTTTTTAAGTAACGCTTGGTCTTTCATGTTTGGTAGCTGCAATTTGTAAATGTTTAGGTGCAAAAAGGGCATTTTAGCGCAAAAACAGCGGGTACCTAAACAGTTACTTTAGAATTAGGTCACTAGCCGGCTACATTCTGTGTGTAGCTTAACGCAGAGACGCAAATGGTCATTTGGCTACTGCTTTTCCGTGTAGTACTTCCAATATCTTATATACGCCGCAATGGCGAGCACGGTGATGCTGCCGGCGGCGTAATAGACCCAGGCCGGGATTGGCACGGGATCGCCCTTGGCGTAGGAGTGGAGGCCGGCCAGATAAAAATTGACGCCGAAGTAGGTCATCAGGATGGACGAGAAGCCGATGACGGACAGCAGATTGAAGGCGTAGCGGCCGCGCAGGCCGGGGACGAGGCGCATGTGCAGGATGAAGGCATACACCATAATACTGATCAAGGCCCAGGTCTCCTTGGGATCCCAGCCCCAGTAGCGGCCCCAGCTCTCATTGGCCCACATGCCGCCGAGGAAGTTGCCGATGGTCAGCAGCACCAGCCCCAGCGTCATGGACAGTTCGTTGATGTAGGTGATTTCTTTGATTTTTGCGGCCAGCCGGTCGTGGTTGTGCGCATTGGTCAGCACCATAAACAGCAGGGCCACCACGCCCAGTATCATGCTCAGCGCAAACGGGCCGTAGCTCGCCACAATCATGGACACGTGAATCATCAGCCAATACGAATTGAGCACCGGCACCAGATTTTCGATGGCCGGGTCCATCCAGTTCCAGTGGGCTATCATCAAAATCATCGAAGTCAGGAATGCGGCCGTCCCCATCGTCAGCGGAGACCGGCGGCCCAGCACAATCCCGAAGAGCATCAGGGCCCACGCCACGTATATCATGGATTCATACGCATTGGCCCACGGGGCGCGCCCGCTGATGTACCAGCGCACGCCCAGGCCGGCCGTGTGCAGCAGAAACAAGACGATGATGACCGCCATATTGAGCCGGATGAGCGCCCGCAGCCACTTGCTGTCGCGGAACAGGCCGGCGATGACCAGCAGGAACAACAGGCTGCCGGCCATCATGTAGTAGCTGAACAGCTTCCGGAAGATGTCGTACTTGTTGTACAGCAATTCCAGTCGCACGTGCCGCTCACTCGGAAGCAGGTTGCCGCCGTATTCTGCTTGAAACTTGCCGATGCCTTTCAGGAGGGCGACGGCCAGGCTGTCGTTGCCCGTCAGCAAAGCCCGCCCGTACAGGGGGAATACATTGGTGACAAAGAGCGAGTCCGTCCCGTGAAACACCCGGCCGGCTTCCCGGGCGCTGTACCACCGTTGGTTGGGATCGCCCGGCGCCGGAAACAGGCGGAGCCCCTGGCCTCTCTCGAGAACCCCGTACAGTAAGTTGGCGCGCTGGTCAAAGGCGAGGATGTTTTTTTCAAAATTGTTGCGGATGCGCTGTTTGGTAGCTGCTTCGGTGTAGGCGCGCAGCTTGTAGCTGCCGTCTTCATTCAGCAAATCAATCAGGCGGGCGTACTTTTGGTCCCGGGGCACGCCGATGAGCTTGCGGATGCCGGTGTCAAATTTTTCGATGTACAAGATGGGTGCGTAATACCACACCTGCGGAGCGACGGCCATGGAGAGCAGGATCTGGTCCGAATTGTACCCGTGGTAGGTGTCGTGCTTGGACAGCTTGCGCAGCAATTCGGAGGAGAAGGTATTGACCGGTTCCATTCGCCCGTCTGCGTCCTGGACGATGAGCCGGCCGAACCGGGCAGCATGTGCCTTGGGGGGCGCCATTTGGGCCAGAAAGCTGTCAACCGGGATGGTTTCCGGATCCTGTGCCTGCATGTGTGCCGCCAATAGCAGGAGTGATATCAGGCTTGCCGCCTGCCGCAGCGCCCGCAACTTGCGGCGCACCTGGCTAAAGCGGGTGCCGGGCCATACCAAAGTAAGCAGCAGGCCGGCAAACAGCAGCATATAGCCGGTGTAGGTGATGGCGGTGCCGACGGCATCGTGATTGACTGACAGGCGGGTCTGTTCGCCGCGCGGCGAGATCGAGTAGGAAGCCTGGAAAAAGCGGTAGCCGCGATAGTCCAGGACGTGATTCATGTAGATGCGGTAGTCGAAAGTCTTGTTTTTCTCTTTGTCTATTACCGTGATTTCACTCGCGTAGGACTTGGGACTTTGCGAGCCCGGGTAGCGCTCGAGCCGGAAGTCACGCAACTTGACCGTAAACGGCAGTTTGATCAGGCGCGCGCCATAGGCCAGGCGATACGTCTCGCCCCCGAGACGTATCCGCCGGATGCCCTCCGTACTGTATTGGCGGCCAAAGACAGCCAGGGTATCAGACTTGTCGCCCGCTGTGATGCGGAGCAGGAGTCGGTCATCACCGGCGGCGCGCGGTGGGCCGGCTTCCCACCGGACGTGTCCTGTGCGCACGGAGTCCGGAATGACCACTTGCAGGCTGCCCAGGCTGTACAAGGTACGCAGACGCAGGGGCACCGCGGTATCTGCCGGTACCACACCCGACGCTCCATCGGGCATCACCATATACCGGCCCGAATATTTGGTGCGCAAAAACAGGCTGTCCCCGCGGGGCAAGATGGCCAGGTCCACGCTGTCCTTGCGTCCGAAGGAAATAGAGATTTCGCCCTCGCGGGCGATAGAATTTTTTTCCAGGTACAGGTCGCGGCGACCACCGGAAGCGGAGACGACGATGTGCAGATGCGGTGTGCCGCCGGGCACTTCCTTAAAAACCGCACGCGCCTTTGGCGCGTAATCTAACAATTCCACTTCCACGCGTCCATCGGTCGAGCGGGCGGTGAAGTGATTGGAGCCGATCCGGCCGAGCAGCAGCGGCTTGACGATGAGGTCGTGGCCGGCGTCGTCCTGTACGGTCAGGTAGGTCTTTTCGGATAGGATGTGATCGGAAGCCTGTCCTTCATAGATGGGCATGATGCCTTCGTAGGAGATGTAGCGGGTGACCCAGGCGCCGGTGAGGATGAGCACGAAGGCGGCGTGGAAGAGGAGCAGCGGCCACTTGGCGCGGCGCCAGAGCCGGTAGCGGAAGATATGGCCGATGAAGTTGAGGACAAACAGGAGCATGATCAGCTCAAACCACCGGGCCTGGTAAATCAGCTTGCGTGCCGTCGGCGTGCCGTAGTCGTTTTCGATGAAGGTGGCGATCGCCATCGCGGCGGCAAAGACCACAAACAGCAGGGCCATCAGGCGTGTGGAAAACAGGAAATCCCAAAGTCGTTTCATATTACCGGATTGGGGGCCAAAGATAGGCACCGCCACCCGGATTTGTTTACTTTTTTGTAACTGTTTAGGTACCCGCTGTTTTTGCGCTAAAATGGCCTTTTCGGGCCTGTCTTTGGTAAAATTTTCTCATGTAGCGGTGCTACACATCGAAAATTTTACCTTCGACATCCACGAAAATGCCTATTTTATCCCTAAAAACAGGAGCACCTAAACAGTTACACTTTTTTTGATAGAGGGCACTTTCCAAGAGCTCCTTGTCTGCGCTTTCGTTTGGGTAGGCCTATGTGAGCAATCACCGGCTTCGAAAGTGTTGTCTGCCGGGAGTACGTGCCCGCTTTGGGTACACTTTCGGATGCCCGGCCGTGGACCTTTTTCGCACCTGCCATTTGCATA
>JALVEF010000482.1 GCA_027031185.1 Saprospiraceae bacterium | reverse complement strand
CCATGAAGTGGAAAATCAAACGCAAATCCAACGACGAACTGCGCCAGGACTTTGTGGATGCCTGCGCCGAACAGGTCAAAGTTCTCGGCATGACACTGCCCGATCCCGAATTAAAGTGGAACGAAAAGCGCGGCCACTATGACTTCGGACCCATCAACTGGGACGAATTCTGGGACGTCGTCAAAGGCAACGGCCCCTGCAATCGCGAGCGATTGGAAGCCCGGCGCAAAGCGCATGAAGAAGGCGCCTGGGTCCGCGAAGCCGCGCTCGCCTATGCACAAAAACGGCAGGCCAAGCAATCCGTTAACCCATAAAATATCCTAACCAATGAGCAATAACAAAGAATGGCCTTTGTGGGAAGTTTTCATCGCATCTAAACGGGGATTACACCCCAAGCATGTCGGCAGCCTCCACGCCGCCGATGCCCAAATGGCGCTCGAAAACGCGCGCGACGTCTATTCCCGACGCATGGAAGGCGAATCCATCTGGGTCGTGGAAGCCAAACACATCGTCGCCTCCACCGACGAAGACACCGACGCCTTCTTCGAACCCGCCAAAAACAAAATTTACCGTCACCCTACTTTTTACAAACTTCCCAAGGAAGTCAATAAAATGTAAACCATGAAGGATCAAGCCATCCTTTTTGACTATATCCTCCACCTGGCCGACAACCAGCTCATTCTTGGCCAGCGCCTCTCAGAGCTATGCGGCCACGGCCCCGAGTTGGAGCAAGACATCGCTATCACCAATATCGCCCTCGACCTCATCGGCCAGGCACAACTACTCTACGACTACGCCGGACAATTGGACGAACTCGGCCGCGACCAGGACCAGCTTGCCTTCCTGCGCGACGCTCATGAATTTCGCAACGTCCAGCTTGTCGAACAGCCCAACCGCGACTTCGCACACGTCATCGTCCGCCAATATCTCTTTGACGAATACATGTTTCGCATCTATCAGGCCCTCACCGACGGCCTGGACGAGCGCCTCGCCCAAATCGCCCGCAAGGCCATCATCGAAGTCAAATACCACTTGCGCTTCAGCCGCAACTGGATGCTCCGCCTCGGCGACGGCACCGACATATCCAACCAAAAGATGCAGGCCGCGCTTGACCGGTTCTGGCCCTTCACCGGTGAGTTGTTCCAGCCCGGCATCACCGAAGACATCCTGACCAAAGCCGGTGTCGCCCCCGAGCTCAAAGATTTGGAACCCCAATGGCTCGAAGCCGTCACAGCAACCCTCAAAGAAGCCAATTTGCACGTGCCCGACCGCCCGCGACAACGCAGCGGCACCGGCAGCGGCAAGGCCGGTATCCACACCGAACACCTCGGCCATCTCCTGACCGAAATGCAATTCCTGCAGCGCGCCTATCCGGGTTTAAAATGGTGACGCCTGATGACCAGGGAGCAAATACGGGCCATCCTCGCCGACGTGACGGATCCCGAAATCCCCGTCCTCACGCTTGAAGACCTGGGCGTCATCCGGGACGTCATCATCCGGGACGACACCGTCGAAGTCGTCATCACGCCCACCTATTCCGGTTGTCCGGCCACCGACTTGATGTCCCGCGACATTGTGCGCACCCTGCGCGGCGCCGGCGTGGAAAACGTCATCATCACCCGCCGCATTGACCCGCCCTGGACGACAGACCTCCTCTCCGACGAAGCCAAACAAAAACTTAAAGACTACGGCATCGCCCCACCCGTATGGATGCGGGAGGACCAGAGCGTAGCCGACATCACCGTCCCCTGCCCCCGCTGCGGATCCACCCGCACCGAGCTCATCTCCGAGTTCGGGTCCACGGCCTGCAAGGCCCTGTACCGTTGTCAGGACTGTCTCGAGCCTTTCGATCATTTCAAGTGCCACCGCTGATACCGGATGGGGCCAAAAGCACTGCTCTTCTACCAGGCGCCAAGGCCCCGGCAAAAGAAAAAAGTTTGCGGCGTGACCGCCGCGAGGTTATTATGCAGTGCAGCAGCATCGCGTCCGTTGGCCTTAGCCGACAGCAATAGTTTTCTTGCCTTGCCTTGCATTGCTTTGCCGTCGGCTTTAGCCGACGGATGAAAAAGACCCAATAATCTTTTTGCTGCGGTCCGTCCCGCACGTACTTGCCCTAAGGGCTTGGCAAATAACGCGGCAAGCTCATCCTTGAAGCAAATATAGAAGTCAGCCCGGCTGTGCCTCCAAGGGATTCATTCCCAAATCGTAAATCGCAAATCGTAAATCGCTTTGAGTATATTTGGCTTTGCCCTTTTGCCCACTATTACCCCGTATCCTCGTATCTTGCAGAGTCAAAAGTCAGCGATGACCCGGAAAAAACAAGTGCGCAAGACCAAAAAAAAGAAACAGACAATCGCCCCCGCCCAAAGCATACCGACGCAAAAGCGGGATTGGCGGCCCTGGCTGCTGGCCCTCCTGGCCTTCCTGCTGTATGCCAATACCCTGGGCCACGATTACTGCCTGGACGACTTTTCCGTCATCAAAGACAACTTCGTAGTCAAACAAGGCGTGAAGGGCATTCCCACCCTGCTCAAAACCCATTACCGCTATGGCTACTGGACGAGCAAAGCCACTCTGTACCGCCCGCTCACACTCGTCATGTTTGCCATTGAGTGGCAACTGGCCCCCGACAATCCCTTTCCCGGCCATCTGCTCAACGTCCTGTTCTACGCCCTGACCATCTGGCTGCTGTATCATTTCCTTACTTCTCTCATAGGGAAAACCTATGCGCCGCTGGCACTCGTCATCACGGCCCTGTACGCCTTTCACCCGGTCCACACCGAAGTAGTCGCCAATATCAAAAGCCGCGATGAGATTATGGCCTTCCTGCTCGGACTGGCCGGCCTGCACGCATTGATAAAATATGCCGGCAGCCAAAAGACCAAATACCTGCTGGCAGCCCTGCTGACCTATACACTGGCCCTCTTCGCCAAGGAAAGTGCCGTCACCTGGCTGGCTATCTATCCGCTCACCATCTTTTGGTTTCGGCGCACCGATTGGACGCGCGTGCGATTGCCGCTTTTGGCTTTTTTGGCGCCCACGCTCATATTTTTGATGATCCGCAAAAGCATCATCGGCAGCGTGGGCGATGTGGCCTCCGTATCGGTGTTGGACAACTTCTTTGCGCAGACACACGGCGGCGAGTACTACGGATCGGCTCTGTATATGGTCGGACGCTATCTGTGGGTATTGCTCTTTCCCGCCCGGCTCGTCTCCGACCTGGGTTTCAACCAGATACCCGTCCATCACCTGGGCCATCCGGCCGTCCTGGCCGTCATCGCTGTCATCCTCGGCGCCGCCTATTGGATATACCGGATGATAAACAAGCAGAATATGCTGTGGCGTCTCAGCGCCTACGGCCTGCTGTTCTTTGCCATCAGCTTTTCCATTTACTCCAACCTGATCGTAAAGATAGGCTCCTCGTATGGCGAGCGATTTCTCTACATGCCTTCGCTGGGTTTTGCCATCGTATTGGGCACGCTCATCTACGCCATCGCCCGGAAGATGAAAAAGCCGTTCGACGCATCTAATCCCGTCTTTTGGTTGTGGACGGCCATCCTGGCAGCTTACGCTGTCCGGACCGTCACACGCAATCCGGCCTGGTATGACAGTGCCACACTCTATGCCACCGACATCGTCCAATCGCCCCGCTCCGCCAAGCTCAACTACCACCACGGACTGGAAACCGGCAAAAAAGGAAAAAACCTATCGGGCGAAGCCCGAAATCTACAATACAAAAAAGCGATTAGCTTCTTCCAAAAGGCCATTGAGATTTATCCAAAGTACTCGGATGCCTACGGGCTGATGGGGCTGTACTATTACCGCCTCGGGGACAAAGAAAAAGCCATGCAGGCATACGAAAAAGCCATCCAATACAATCTCAACTCGCCGAACGTCTATAGCAACATGGGCATCATTTATTTTGAACGCCGCGACTTTGCCAATGCGGAACGCGTCTATAAGCTGGCGCTCAAATACAATCCGCGCTTTGTGGACGCCTACCGCAATCTCGGCGCCGTCTATGCCATGACCGGCCGTTTTGACCAGGCCATCGAACAATTCAAGAAAGGCCTCCAATACGACCCCGATAATATTACCCTGCTCAAATATCTCGCCTCGGCCTATCGCGACAAGGGACAACCCCAGCGCGGCGCGCCCTACCTACAAAAGGCTGCCCGCCTGGAGCGGCGGCAAGCACCCAAATAATTCTTATGGACCGGAGAGAGCAATATCATCAATCTTTTTTTGAAGCCCTCGGCCGCCTCAATCCCAGCCAACGCGCCGCCGTCGAGCAAATCGAAGGACCGGTTCTTGTCGTCGCCGGACCTGGCACCGGCAAAACTCAAGTGCTCGCCGCCCGCATCGGTCACATCCTGCTCGAAACGGACACCAACGCCTCCGAAATCCTCTGCCTGACCTTCTCCGATGCCGGCGTCGTCGCCATGCAAGACCGCCTGATCGGTTGGCTCGGCCCCGAAGCACACCGCATCCCCGTATTCACCTTTCACGCATTCGCCAATAAGGTCATCCGCGAAAACCCCATCTCCTTCGGCGGCGTCAATCTGGAAGTCATTGACGAAATCGAGCGGAGCGCCATCATCCGAAGGATAATGGACAACCTGCCGCCGGCCCATCCGCTTGTGGGACAACTCGCCAACCGGTACTTCTACGAACGCCGGCTCGTCCATCTGTTTAAGCTGATGAAGCAAGAAGACTGGTCCGTGGAGGACATGCTTACTAAAATAGAAGAATACGTCAAAGCGCTGCCCCACAATCCCGACTTTATCAGCAAGCGCGGGAAGACAAAAGGCCAGCTTAAAAAAGGAAAATATGACGACGAAGTAAGACGCATGGAACGCCTCGCCGCCGCCGTCGAACTCTTTCCCGAATATGTCAAGGCCCTCCGCCAGGCCGGGCGCATAGACTTCGAAGATATGATCCGCCTTGTCGTGGATGCCTTCCAGCGCCGCCCATTTCTCCTCCGCCGTTATCAGGAAAAGTATCTTTACTTTCTCGTGGACGAGTATCAGGATACCAACGGCATCCAAAACCAAATGCTCCATCAGCTCATCAGCTACTGGGATGAACCCAACGTCTTTGTCGTCGGCGACGACGACCAAAGCATCTTTGAATTCCAAGGCGCACGCATCAAAAACATCACCGACTTTTTTGACCGCTATCGCCAAAACATCAAGCTGTTTGTCCTGGAAGACAACTACCGCAGCCGGCAGGAAATCCTGGATCACGCCGGCCGCCTCATCCAACACAACGCGATCCGCCTCATTCACCAGCCCGGCATCACCGTATCCAAAAACCTGACGGCCCGCCGTACCGACCTACCCGACCTCGGCCCGTCCGTCCAAGCGCTGGAAGTGGCCAACGCCGTAGAAGAGCTGGCCGCCATCCGGCAGGCCGTTCGCGACTGGCAGGCCCGTGGCATCCCACTCACCGAAATGGCCATCATCTACCGCCGCCATAAAGACGCCAACGACATCGTCCGCTGGTTGGAAGCCGACAAAATCAACTATGAGCTCAAACGTCCCGTGGACCTGTTGCAGACGCCATTGGCCGGGCACATCCTGCTGGCGGCCAACTACATCCAAAAAGAGGCCGAAGGCGCACCGCAGGCCGATTATCTCTGTTTTAGACTCCTCCACATCCCCGCCTTCGGCATCGCGCCCCGCGATGCCATCCGCTTGCACGACTACCGGATGCGCACGGCTACTCCCTGGCACCAACTGATCAGAAACCTGCCCCCCGGCGATGAATTGCCGCTCCGGAATCCCGGCGCTATCTCCCGCCTTGCCGAACTATTGGATGAGCTGATCGCCGCCGTCGGGGTGACGCCGCTTACCGAATGGTTTGAAAAACTCATCAACCGGGGCGGATTTTTGGCCTATGCACTCAAGCAACCGGACGCTCCGTGGCAAACCGAAATCCTCTTTAACCTCCGCCACTTTGTCAAGGAGCAAATCCTGAAAACCCCCGGGCTGACGCTTTCCCAACTGCTACCGGCCATCCAGGGCCTCCGGGACAATCGGATGGAAATTCCCATCATCAAACACAGCGGTGTACAAGACGGCATCAAGCTGCTGACCGCACACAGTGCAAAAGGTTTGGAATTCCACGCCGTCATCATGCCCGGCTGCTCCGCCAAGTGGGAAGAAAACAACAAGAGCAGCCGCAACTTTACGCTGCCCCCCAATATCACCCATTCCGGTACGGAAAACCAGCTCGAAGCCGAGCGGAGGCTTTTCTACGTCGCCATGACCCGCGCACGGGCCAAAGTATTGCTACTCTATCCCCGCCACGATGCTAAGAACAAGGAAATCAAACCGTCCCGCTTCATCAGCGAAGCCGGTATCGCCGTCACTTCCAAATCATTTGACGAAGCGGAGATCCACCACATCGAACATGCCATCCTCCGCGATGTTCCACCACTGGTCCCCACCGAAGACGAATTGGTCTCCATCTTTCTGGAGCGCTTCACTTTGAGCATCACCGCGCTAAACCAATATCTCAAATGCCCGGTAGCGTTTTATTACCAACAACTGCTGGGCATACCATCGGAGCCCGGGGCCGCCACGCAGTTCGGGCTTGCCGTACATGATGCGCTGTATTGGGCTGTCGAGCGCATCCGGTTGTCTAAGTTCAAAACCTCGCCGGCTCCCGAAGACGTGGTGAATCAATTCCGGCGGGCCATGGCGCATAGCCGGCCCTTTTTCAGCGCACCCGAATACGAGACCTACTTGGCACGCGGCGAGAAGGACCTGCCGGATTATTATGCGGCCTATATCCAAAACAAACTGACCGACAGCCTGGCCGAATATCGCATCTCCCACACCGAATTGGACGGCATCCCCATCAAGGCCTTCATTGACCGGATAGACTTTGAAGGGGCCGATGCCCACATCACCGACTACAAGACCGGCAAGCCCAAATCCGTCTTCCCGCGCTCATCGCGTAGCAAATGGGGCCAGGAATATTGGCGCCAGCTGGTATTTTATGCAGTGGCCTTTCAGCATCAACGAGCCGACAGTCGCATCGTCCGCACCGGTTCAGTGGACTACATCGAAAAGGATCACGGGGGCCATTTCGTTCGCTACGAATTTGAAATAAAGGGAGAAGACAAGGAGTTTATGCGAAACTTGATACAC
>JALVEF010000481.1 GCA_027031185.1 Saprospiraceae bacterium | reverse complement strand
AGGCAGGACAAAACAACTTTGCCGTCGGCTTCAGCCGACGGGGAGAGAGAGCTAAAAAAATTGGGGCTTTAGCCCCGCCCCCGGACCCATTTTCGGGGCTGAAGCCCCTTTTGGTTTTGATGCATATCCATCCGTCGGCTTTAGCCGACGGCAAAGCAATACAATACAATGCAAAGCAATACAATGCAAGCAAATAAGAGCAGGACAAAACAACATTACCGTCGGCTTCAGCCGACGGACAAAAGGCTAATAGTTCATTGGGGCTTTTGCCCCAAAAACTGCGCAGGCTTGGAAAGGCCAGGCAAGACAGGGCAAGGCAAAGCAAGACCAATTAAAAAGGCGCTTGCCGGATACATTTATCCGCAAGCGCCCGCTGGTACTTGAGACGTTCTCGTGACCGCCCGGTCATCTCAAGTGCAGCCGCGGCACCGCAACAACCGCGACCGGACGTCCCTGTTGACCGCACGCAACAGTGACAGATGAAATATTTGACACAATATCATCACGGGTACATAGCATGCCCACGTGACCGGTTTTCCCAATGCCGGAGCGGCATATCGTCTCACCGGCGGCGGGCTGCCCGGAGACCGTCCCGCCGACAGGCCGTCTGTCCCCGGCCCCAAACCCACGCAGGTGCGCAG
Organism: Saprospiraceae bacterium; assembly: GCA_027031185.1. Classification (GTDB taxonomy): domain Bacteria; phylum Bacteroidota; class Bacteroidia; order Chitinophagales; family Saprospiraceae; genus HyVt-613. The sequence continues at coordinate 6,535 of JALVEF010000481.1, read as the reverse complement.
CGCCTGCAAACTCACCTTTCACAACTCTCACAATTGAGTAATAGCACAGAGACTCGAGACCATAGCGACAAGGACAAACTCTGCCGCCACCGTACAGCACACCTTAGTTAAAGTCCTGCAACCGCCGCACCACCTTGTAAATGCGTGTGTTCGGCGTCAAACTCTCAATGAAAGGCGCATGCTCCAGGTAGTTGGCCGAAATCAAATTGAGCTTGGTCACCGTACGATTGCCGTCGGCGTCCGTCTCGTAAATCTTTTTCACATACTTGACGAAGACGCGATTGTCAATGACGACTACATAAATCTCATTGTCCTTGACGTCTTCCCAGCGCTCTACCCGCTTGCAGACAATGACATCGCCGGCATAGATGCGCGGCTCCATACTATTACCCTCGACAGGGAAGGCCAGGTACCCGGTACCCGGCAGATCCGGAAGCGAAAAATACGTCCGGTCCCCGGCCATGACAGCATCGGCGCCCATGGTATCACCGGCCACCGCCGCCTGGTTGTGCAAAAAACAGATCTGCCGGTTGGCCGGTGCCGGCTCTCCAAATGGCGTGCCCCGCCCGTGCAGTACATAGGACTCATTGACCCCAAACAAGCGGCAAAAACGCTCTGCCGCCTCATAAGGAATATTGAGCTCCTTATTCAGTACCTTGCGAATCCGAAATCCCTGCCGCCGGTCGCCAAATATATGCTCCGCTATCTTCGACAATCCACGCTGGCGATCGTTTCGACGAATGTATTCCTTGCGCTCCAGCAAATGAAATACCTCGATAAACCGGCTGTTGACTTCTTGCCTATTCATGACAATTTTGTTTTATCTCGCCACAAAGATACAATCTTTTGTTTTATAAAGTCAAGCCAAACAACAAAAAAATTCATTTTTCATCCAAATATCGCATGAAGCCAGGCAAAGCGGGCACTATCACGCAGATGGCGCCAGATAGGGCCGCTTGATATATAGCCACAACGGGGCCTTCACGGATAAAGAAAAAAACATATCTTTGCGCCCCTGGGACAATCTATCAAGCCGCACACCATCATAGTTTGTTCACTACCGAAAACTAAACACTATGGCAACCATTGTTTCTTTTCTCAATCACAAAGGTGGTGTCGGCAAGACAACCAGCGCTATCAACCTTGGCGCTGCCCTCGTTGAATACGGCAAAAAAGTCCTCCTTGTGGACCTCGATCCCCAAGCCAATCTGACGCTCTCGCTCGGCATCGGGCGCCAGCGCTACACTATATACGAGTCCATGCGTGGAGAGGCCGAACTCACCCCCGTCACCTACAAAGAAAACTTGGACGTCATCACTTCCAGCCTCGACCTATCCAGTGCCGAAATGGAGCTCATCAACGAGGCCGGCCGGGAATACATCCTGCGCGAACTCTTTGAACCTTTGCACGAAGAATACGACTATATCATCATTGACTGTCCACCGTCTCTCGGCCTGCTTTCGCTCAACGCACTAACCAGCAGCCACTACGTCATCATTCCTTTGCAAACCGAATTTCTTGCCCTCCAGGGACTGGCCAAAATCAAACAGGTCATTGACAAGGTACGTTTCCGACTCAACAAAAAGCTCCAAATCGGCGGCGTCATCGGCACCATGTACGACCATCGCCGTATCCTCAATCGCGAAGTCATCGAGACCATCGAAAAGTACTTCGGCGACCTCGTCTTTGACACCAAAATCCGCGAAAACGTTGCCTTGGCCGAAGCCCCTGCCGAAGGACAGGACATCTTCACCTACAATCCCCGCTCCAACGGTGCCAAAGACTACATGGACCTGGCACGCGAATTCCTGGCACGCGTGGAGCCCAATACCACCAACGGCACCAAAGACCAGGTCGCCACCTCACCACAACAGCTTAGCTAATCCCAGACCTCAATTGCCATTAAGTGAATAAAGAACGACTATTCAAAAACCTGGACCTCGTCTTCGAAGAGAGTGACAAGGACTTCCTCAAAGACGACAGTCCGTTGCTTGGGGGACGCCCAAAAAAGGCCGCCACCAAAGCGCCTCACGCCAAACCGCGCCCTGCCCCCGGCCATACTAGTCGGAAACGCAAGAGTTTTGCCAACCTGCTCGATGAAATCTTCGCCCAATCTCCGGCACAGACGGCCGGGGAGACCTCTTCCACCCGCCCGACAGAGACCGGCGCCCGCCGGGCAGGCATTGACCTGCTCATCAGCAGCACCATCAAAGCCAAAAAGGTGGAGCGCGTAGCGCCCGAAAAAAAACGCGTCACCTTCATCATCGACAAGGTAAAGCTCCAAAAAATCAAAGCTCTCGCCAAAAGCGAAAAGGCCTACGTCAAAGACGTCTTCGACCGCATCATCACCGACTACCTCAAGCGCGAAGGCTTCTTGTAAAGCCCGGCCACTCACGCGACAAATTAGAAAAGTTTACGCAACGGTTTAGCTGCTCCTGTTTTTAGGGATAAAATAGGCAGACGCAAAAAGGGCATTTTAGCACAAAAACTGTGGGTACCTAAACGCTTACGCAACGGTTTAGCTGCTCCTGTTTTTAGGGATAAAATAGGCAGACGCAAAAAGGGCATTTTAGCACAAAAACAAGGAGTGCTCAAACAGTTACAAACCAAAGACAGGCGCGAAAAGGCCATTTTAGCGCAAAAACAGCGGGTACCTAAACAGTTACACGCTTACAAGTTTACGAGTGCTGCGCACTCGTGGGGTGCTTTGCGCATTACACGTTATCCCGTGGGGGCGTCCGTCGAAGCTATCAATTCGTAATTTTTCATTCGTGATTGAACAAAAAGGTCTATCTTTGCAGTCCTTTTTGTGAATACCCGAACCACATGGACGTCAATTCCGGACATATTCTGCCCATTCAGGGCCTGGAAGTTGGGGTTCATCAGTTTAGGTACCACTTTGACAGTACTTTTTTCGACCAATTTGAAAGCAACTTGGTCCACGGCGATTTTGACATTCTGCTCACCGTCGAAAAACAGGCGACCATGCTGGATCTCAAGATCCAATTTGAAGGGCACGAGGCGACCGCCTGTGACCGCTGCCTGGCAAACATTCGCATTCCTGTCACCGGGGAGGCGCGACTCATCCTCAAATTTGACGATGAGCCCCGTATTGAAGGCGGCATCGTATTTCTGCCACACGGCACACCGTTTTTCGATGCCGGACCATTCATTTATGAATCCATCGCCGTCGCACTGCCGTTAGTAAAAAGATTTGACTGCGAGCGTCTTTCGCCCAAGCCCTGCAACACGGACGTACTCAAGCATCTCAATGAGACACAAAACGCTGCGCCGTCCGCCGACGTCTGGGCTGAACTGAAAAAACTTAAAAATCATGGCACATCCTAAATCCCGGGTATCCAAGCAACGCAAACGCAAGCGTCGTACCCATTACAAGGCCAAGATGCCACAAATCGCCACTTGCAAGACCACCGGCGAAAAGCATGTCTATCACCATGCTTATTGGGTCGGCTCCGACCTCTATTACCGGGGCCGCATCGTCATCAAGGGCGAAGAATAACAGCCACCAATTGGCACGGGCCGGCTCCGCCCGGCTCCGTGATAAGGCTCCTCGGCTCCGGCTCAGGGGCTTTTTTTGCTCATAACTTTAGGTGCTACGGTTTTTTGCGCAAAAACAGTGGGGACCTAAGTAGTTGCATCCATACATCTCATCTTATGAAGTCAATCATCACCACGGATCGCGCGCCATTGCCCGTCGGCCCTTACAGCCAGGCCGTGCGCACCGGCCACCTGCTATTTGTCTCCGGACAGGTGGCCATCAATCCCCAAACCAAAGAACTCGTCACCGGCGACATCCGCGCCGAAACCGAACAAGTCCTGCTCAATATCGGCGCCATCCTCGAAGCCGCCGGTGCCTCCTTCGACCACGTCGTCAAGGCGTCCGTCTTCGTCACCGACATGAGCCAATACGCGACCATCAACGAAGTCTATGCCCGCTTCTTCACGGGCGGGCGCCCGCCCGCCCGTGAGCTCGTTCAGGTCGCCGCCCTACCCCTCGGCGTCCATGTTGAAATATCCGTCATCGCATCCATCCCCAGCTAATTCGTCTTCCAATGAAAGCCGTCTTATCCGCTATCCAACCCACCGGCGATCTGCATATCGGCAACTATTTCGGCGCCATCCAAAACTGGGTACGGCTCCAGGAAAAGTACCAATGTACCTACGGCGTCGTGGACTACCACTCCATGACCGTACCCTATCAGGCAGACAAGCTCCGGGAAAACACCTGGAAGATGGTATTTCAACTCATCGCCGCCGGCGTCAAGCCGGAAAATCTGTTCATCCAGTCCCAAATACCCGAACACACCGAGCTGGCCTGGATTCTCGCCTGCGTCACCCCCTACGGCAAGATGACCCGTATGACCCAATTCAAAGACAAGGCCGGCCAAATCACCGCCAAAAGCAAGGACGCCTTCGTCTCCGCCGGCCTCTTTATGTATCCTGTCTTGCAGGCCGCTGACATTCTCATTTACCACGCCGACTATGTACCCGTCGGCAAAGACCAGGAACAACACCTGGAACTGTCGCGTGACATCGCCCTCCGCTTCAACCAACAATTCGGCACCGAATACTTCAAACTGCCCGAACCTCTGTTCACCGAGACGCCCAAAATCATGTCCACCGCCGACCCCACACGGAAAATGTCCAAAAGTCTCGGCATCAAGCACTTTATCAATGTCTTTGACCAGGAAGCGCGCATCCGCAAACAAATCAAAAGCGCCGTCACCGATGCCGGCACAGATACCTCCACCATGAGCCCCGGCGTCAAAAACCTGTTCGAAATACTCAAGGCTACCGGCGATAAAGACACTTACGTGCAATACATGGCCGACTACAAAGAAGGCAGGCTCAAATACGCCGACTTCAAACCCGCCGTGGCCGATGCCTTACTGCGCGTACTGAATCCCATCCGCGAACGCTACGAGCAGATACTCCAACAGCGCAAACAAACCAAAGAAGCCGTCCTCAACGCTTCCGCCGACATCCGCCGGCGGGCACAAAAAACACTCAAACAAGTCCGCTCCATCGCCGGACTGCCCAAATTGCACAACCCGCAAAGATGAAAATTATCTGCATCGGCCGCAACTACCGCGAACACGCCAAAGAACTCGACAATCCCGTCCCCGAAGCGCCATTGGTCTTTCTCAAACCCGAGTCCGCCATCCTGAACCCACGCCTCCCCTTCTTCTACCCCGACTTTTCTAAAGACATCCGCTACGAGACCGAACTCGTCCTGCGCATCAGCCGCCTGGGCCGCCACATCGAAAAGCGCTTCGCGCACAAGTACTACGACCACATCACCGTCGGCATTGACTTCACCGCTGCCGACTGGCAAGAAAAGCTGAAAAAGGCCGGCCATCCCTGGGAACTGGCCAAGGCCTTCGACAATTCTGCCGCCATCGGCCAATTCATTCCCCTGCCCGACCGGCCGGAGGAGATTGTTTTTTCCCTGCGGAAAAACGGGACGCTCGTCCAGCAGGGCTCGCCGCGTGAGATGATTTTCTCTTTTGACGACATCATCGCCTACATCTCCCGCTTCTTCACACTCAAGATCGGCGACCTGATCTTCACCGGCACGCCCGCCGGCGTTGGCCCCATCGCCATTGGCGATCGTCTCGAAGCCTTTATCGGCGACGCCAAACTCCTGGATGTAAAAATAAAGTAACTGTGTAACTGTTTTGGTACCCGCTGTTTTTGCGCTAAAAACAGGAGCACCAAAACAGTTACATTGAATATCAAAACTTCCCTACCTTTGTCGCGTTTCAAAATGGCGAAAGCAATAAACTGAAAAGAATGCCCTACCTGTTCACTTCCGAGTCTGTGTCCGAAGGACATCCCGACAAAGTTTCTGATCAAATATCCGACGCCATCCTGGACGCCTTTCTCGTCCAGGATCCCAATGCCAAAGTAGCCTGTGAGACGCTCGTCACCACCGGGCTGGCCGTTGTCGCGGGCGAGGTCCGCTCCAAAGCCTATGTGGACATCCAGGAGACCGCCCGGCAGGTCATTCGCCGCATCGGATACACCAAGGCCGAATACCAATTCGAGGCCAACTCCTGCGGCGTCATCGCCGCCATTCACGAGCAAAGCCCCGACATCGCGCAAGGCGTGGACGTCGGCAAAAAAGCCGAAGAACAAGGCGCCGGCGACCAGGGCATTATGTTCGGCTATGCCACCAACGAAACGGACAATTACATGCCCCTGGCCCTCGACCTGTCCCATCTCCTTCTCCAAGAACTGGCTGCCATCCGCAAAGAGGGCAAAAAGATGAAATACCTCCGCCCCGACTCCAAATCCCAGGTCACCATTGAGTATAGTGATGACCACAAGCCCATCCGCATTGATACCATCGTGCTGTCCACACAGCACGATGAGTTTGATACGGAAAGGAAGATGCTCAAAAAAATCACGGAAGACGTCAAGAATATCCTCATCCCCCGCGTCAAGCGCAAGCTGCCTGCCCGCATCCGAAAGCTCTTTACCAATGATATCAAGTACCACATCAACCCCACTG
>JALVEF010000480.1 GCA_027031185.1 Saprospiraceae bacterium | reverse complement strand
CTCTTGCACCCCTTTATCCACTGCCGGTATGTAATCTTTTGGCACCACACCCCCAACGATGGCATTCTCGAATTCGTAACCGCTGCCACGATCCAGGGGCTCAAGACGTAGCCAGACATGACCGTATTGACCCCGCCCCCCTGTCTGCCGCACGAACTTGCCTTCCTGCTCGACCGACTTGCGAATTGTTTCGCGGTAGGCGACCTGAGGAGCGCCAACGTTGGCTTCCACATTAAACTCACGCTTCATGCGGTCGACAATAATTTCCAAGTGAAGCTCTCCCATGCCGGAGATAATGGTCTGCCCCGATTCCTCGTCAGTATGCACCCGAAATGAAGGATCTTCCTGAGCCAGTTTCTGCAAAGCTACACCCATTTTCTCTTGGTCCGCTTTGGTTTTAGGCTCAATTGCCACCGAAATAACGGGCTCGGGGAATTCCATCTTCTCAAGGGTGATAATAGCCTTGGGATCACACAAAGTATCGCCGGTGGCCACATCTTTCAAGCCGATAGCCGCCGCGATATCTCCGGCTCGCACCTCCTTGATTTCTTCGCGGGAGTTCGCGTGCATTTGCACGATACGACCAATCCTTTCACGTTTTCTTTTCAATGGGTTATAAACCGTGTCACCGGAGTTAACCACCCCAGAATAGGCTCGAAAGAAGGTTAAAGCACCAACAAAAGGATCAGTAGCGATCTTAAACGCCAAGGCCGCAAAAGGTTCATCATCTTTTGCCTTTCGCTCAACCTCGTTACCATCTTCATCCACACCCTTAACTGGTGGGATATCAACGGGAGAAGGCAACAACTCAATCACGGCATCCAGCAATGCCTGCACACCTTTATTCTTAAAGGCCGAACCGCATAACGCAGGCACGATTTCACCCGCCAAAGTACGTGAACGCAAACCTTGCTTAATTTCCTCGATAGTTAACTCTTCCCCCTCCAAATATTTATCCATCAATTCGTCATTGGCTTCAGCAGCGGCCTCAACTAATTTTTCGCGATATTCTTGACACATTTCGACCATATCCCCAGGGATATCCTTGGCCTCGTATTTGGTGCCCTTGGTTTCCTCATCCCAGTAAATGGCCTGCATGCGAATAAGATCTACAACGCCTTTGAAATTCTCTTCCGCCCCGATTGGCAATTGCAAAGGAATGGGATTTGCACCTAAGCGATCTTCAAGCTGCCCAACTACCCGCAGAAAATCAGCGCCTTGCCGATCCATCTTATTGACGAACGCCAAGCGCGGAACACCATATTTATTCGCCTGTCTCCACACCGTTTCCGACTGAGGCTCCACACCACCTACCGCACAAAACACCGCACAGGCTCCATCCAAAACACGCAGTGAACGCTCCACTTCAATTGTGAAGTCCACGTGACCCGGCGTATCGATAATATTGATTCGGTGCTCGGGAAATTGACGATCCATACCGCTCCAAAAGCAAGTAGTCGCAGCCGAGGTAATTGTGATGCCGCGCTCTTGCTCCTGCTCCATCCAATCCATTACGGCAGCCCCATCATGGACCTCACCAATTTTGTGAGATACGCCTGTATAGAATAGGATTCTCTCGGTCGTCGTCGTTTTACCCGCATCAATATGAGCCATAATGCCGATATTGCGGTATCTTTCGATTGGAGTTGTGCGTGCCACTGTCTTTAACCTTTAATTTCTACTTCAATTACCAGCGATAATGAGAAAAAGCTTTATTTGCTTCTGCCATTCTA
>JALVEF010000479.1 GCA_027031185.1 Saprospiraceae bacterium | reverse complement strand
CTGTTACTTTTTATATTCTCGATATCCCTTCCCTGATATTTTGCTTCGGATACTAATATTACTCTCCAGTTTCCTTTATCGTCTCTTACCTCGACTATCCCGCCGTCGGGTTTAATTCGCGAATTAGGCACAAAAAGCGTCTGCCCAAGCGACTGGTCAATTCGCCGTAGGGCAGCGTTTATTTCCTCTTTTGTCAAACTCGCTCTATACCTGAAAGTCAAACCGGAATAATCGCCTTCCAACTGCTCAACGACCAAGCGAGAAATCGCGCTAACGGCCATATCATGTGATTTTGCCCTACGGCCAAAAATCCCGGCTACGCCTCGTGATTTTTTATGCTGTCTTGTTAATCTGGATGATTGGCTCTTTTTTGCCATAGTACGGTTAACTTCTATACAGTGTCAAGTCATCCATGCTCCCCCCCCCCGGATGCAAATGTACCCATAATACCGCAATAAACAAAAAAGACGCGGCCCTATTCCTATACCCACCAAAGCCCCGGCCCCTATCACTTTACCACCTCCACGCGCGGGCGCGCGGGGAATTTCCAGTGCTTCAAGGTGGTATAGGTGAGCGAAAACAATACAAGGAAGGCCGCCAGCACCAGCCATTTGTGTCGCGAAAAATTCCGTTTGGGCGTGGTCTCGCACACGCCGCCCGGACACAGATAGGTCTTGCGATGGATGTACTTGTACAGCATGCATCCCAGGCAAATGCCGAATACCGATTCGACGTACATCAAAAACAGGCACAACCAGCAGATGGCCAACCGAACGGGCGAGATGATATCAAAGACGATATACACGGTCATCACCGCACCCAGGCCCAGGCCCAGCGCCCAGGCGAAATGCTTGGGACGGGCTTCTACCCAGTCGGGCGCCTGATTGTGTACGATGAGCGCACCCAGCAACATGTACGGCGCGTAGGCGGGACGGATCAGTACCCGCACCAAAAACTCGATGATAAAGGTCAGTGAAAACAACTCCGCCCAAAAAATCGTGCGCAGCTGATAGACGGAAAACAAACTCATCAGGCCCAGCAAAAACATGATACCCGCACTGGCCCGCGCCTCCCGCTCATTGATGACCCGGAAGTCATAGCCCGGTATCTGCTCGCCGAATTGGAAGAATTTCATGGTACTGCAATTTTTGGACCCGACGGAACGGGCGAATGGCACCGTATGTGCATCCGGCACCATTACCGCCCCGAAACCACGCGCGCCGAAGGCGCGCAAACTTCTATTTTCACACCGCTCATTTGGCGGATACCACTTGATACCCGGCTCGACGGATCGTTTCACGGATCGCGTCCGGATTGGTTTTCGTTCGGTCATATTCGACCACGACCGCATCGGCTTTGTGCGACGCGCGCACCTGCACAATGCCCCGGATGCCGGACAGCTTTTCTTCCACGGTCACTTCGCAACCCACGCAGGTCATCCCCTTGACACCGATCGTATCCCGGCGCAGGTCGGCGGCATGCACCACCACCGTCTTGGCCTGCCCTTTGTCCTGCACGCACGCGGGCAGCGACACGAGCAGAACGAAGGCGCCGAATGCCATCAAAATCCTTTGCCACGTCATGTGAAATATTTTCCCGAAAGATACGCGCCTATCCCGTCCGGCGCAAGGGAAAAGGGGAAAAGGTAGCGTCGAAGACGCACGGTTTTTTATCTACCGAAATCATCCTGTAGGCGCACAATATCCTCTTCTGTGGACGGGTGGGCCGGGTCCGTATG
>JALVEF010000478.1 GCA_027031185.1 Saprospiraceae bacterium | reverse complement strand
CCACTGGCTCAATTTGACAGATCATGGTGACGGCACAGCAACGCTTTCAGGCACACCGGCTAACAGTGACGCGGGCGATCACAGTATTATTCTGGAAGTGAGTGACGGAGCACTGACAGCCACTCAAACATTCACCCTTTCGGTCTCCAATACCAATACACCACCAACGGGAGTGCCCACCATCAACGGCACGCCCAGCGAAGATCAAACCTTGACCGCCGACACTTCTTCCATTGCCGATGGCGATGGCCTGGGGCCATTCAATTATCAGTGGCTGCGCAACGGCGCGGTCATTCCGTCTGCAACCAGTGTCAGCCATACCCTTGGGGATGACGACGTTAACGCCCAAATCAGCGTCCAGGTCAGTTACACCGATGGCGACGGCAATCTGGAAACCCTCACCAGCAGCCCGGCTGGTCCCGTTGCCAACGTCAACGACAGCCCAACCGGTGCGGTCACTATTAACAAATCCAATCCTGTCCAGGGGGATACGCTTGGCGTCAGCCATAACCTGGCCGATGCCGATGGTTTCCCGGGCACTGTCAATTATCAGTGGCAACGCGATGGCGTCAATATTCCCGGGGCCGCTGATGCCAGCTATACCGTCACCAGTCAGGACATCGGCAGGCAGATCAGTGTGACCCTTTCTTATACAGATGGTCATGGCACCGTAGAATCCGTGACCTCCGTTCCAATTACCCCAATTAACAGTACCCCACCCGGCGGTGGAGGCACCGTCAATGCACCACCGGTCATCAATTCCGATGGCGGGGACAATCATGCCGCCCTGGAGATTCCAGAAAACCAAATAGAAGTCACCACAGTAACCGCCACCGATCCTGAAGGCGACAAGCCTACTTTTGTTATCACGGGCGGAGCAGATCAACACCTTTTCCAAATCGACCCGGAAACAGGCCGGTTGTCATTCGTAGCACCGCCCAATTACGAAACCCCCACGGATCAGAATACTGACGGTATTTATGCAGTCGAAGTCACTGCTTGGGATTCTGCAGGAGGCAAGGATATTCAACAGCTATCCGTTACTGTAACGAATGTCAATGAAGCGCCAGCCATTATTTCGTCCTCTCAAGCTGATTTATCAGCGGGCGAAAGCTTTCAATATCAAATCAGCGCCAGCGACCCGAATGGCAATCAAAAATTGGTATTTACCACCACCAATTTGCCATCCTGGTTAAAACTGGAAAATCAGGGCAATGGCACGGCGATTTTAAAAGGGAAACCTGAAGCCGCCGATGCGGGGGCATATTCCTTTACTTTGACGGTATCCGACGGAGAAATGTCCACAGCGCAGACTTTCTCATTCCAGGTTTCTCCTGCCGACTCAATCACAGACAAAGCTGAAGATGGGAATAGTCCGGGGGAAACTAACAACCCAGAACCAGAACAACCAGTCACCGAAATAGAAACAAACCCTGAGGAAACCGTTCCAGAGATTTCTTCCCCTCAATCTCCCCAACTGGGTCCTAATAACAACAGCAACGTGGGGCAAGATAAGGTTTCTCCTGACAAGCTGGCTTTGCTCAACGCTATTGACCCTGCGGCGGATTCATTGAATTCCCCGAGGCAACTTTCTCCTGCTGCAGAAGATAACGTTGGCAAAGAAGATTCGTATTTACCGCCTTCAGATAGTCTCAAACCAATCCACCCTGCCACGCCGCCAGCAATTGCTGGCGATACAGGTTCACTATTGGCTGACGATTTCATGGGTCACAATGTTA
>JALVEF010000477.1 GCA_027031185.1 Saprospiraceae bacterium | reverse complement strand
CAGGTAGCCGTTGCCATCGGCTTTCTTCCCATGACAGATGGCGCAGTACAGGTTGAAGAGTTTTTTGCCTTCGGCCAATCCCTTCTCGGTAATGGGGAAAGGATTTTCGGTGATTTCAGCGATGGCACGATCGCGCTCTTCGGGCGTATCCCCGTAATAAAACGGAACGAAGCTGTTGGGTGGGGTCGGGACACTGTTGATTTTATCCCGTCCCAGGATCACCTTCATCATTTGTGGTCCGCCGATCCAACCGCGCGGGCGTGTATTCTTGACGGGCTTGTTGTGCAGCGCCAGTTCATGACGGGTTTTCACACTTTTGTCATCCCAAGTATTGCGCGTATAGTGTACGTATTTATTGGCCTCATACGCGATGGAGACACCCATATCGGGCATATACTCTTTGCCCGGATAATTGCCGTGGGCCTTGCCGCAGCCGGATACCATGGCTCCGGCCAAAACCATTCCCGCAAGAAAAATCCAAATGCGATTCATACCTCGTATGGTTTGTGCCTTTCGGCAGTTGTTTGACAAATCAAAGATCGGACACCTCCTTGGTACCGACATAGCTGGCGCCTGTCTCCTTCAGCAGCCGTTCATATTGGTTTTCGTGGTCCGCACCGCCGGTGATATCATAGGCGATGCAAAACTTGTCATCCGTGATGCGGGGATCCAGCACCTCGGTATGCGTCTTCATCCGCAGTCCGTTTACGATAAAGTAGGCCACCGTCATACCCACACCGGCAAACAAGACGGTCAGCTCAAAGGTGATGGGGATAAACGCCGGCACGGGCCAATACGGCTTACCGCCGAATATATTGGGCCAGTCACGTACATAGATCCACGTCATAAACAAAAACGCCGTCAACGCACCGGTCAGGCCAAAGATAAAGCCGGCGATGTGCAACCGGGATTCCTTTAACCCCAATACGGGATCCAGTCCGTGCACCGGAAACGGCGTATAGACATCGTAGATCTTCAAGCCCCGCTCATTGGACTCCTTGATGGCACGGAGCAGGTCTTGCTCGTCATCATACAGCCCGTACAGGATATTTTTCTTTGTCTTCATCTATGCCGGATTTTCGTCTGTTTATATGTTCTCTTGCTTCTTCGGCAGGTATTGGTCACCGTACTCTTTCAAAATGCTTTTGACCTCGGCAATAGCCACCACGGGTGCCAATCGCGTAAAGGCCAGGAACAGCGTGAAAAACAAGCCCATCGTACCGATAAAGATACCGACTTCTACCCAGGTGGGAATGTAATAACTCCACGATGACGGCAGATAATCTCTGGCAATCGAAGTGGGAATGATCACAAAGCGCTCAAACCACATGCCGATGTTGACCGCAATAGACAACAGGAAGGTCCAGAACACACTGGTGCGTATCTTCTTGAACCAAAACAACTGCGGCACTACCACATTGTTAAACATCATGCCCACATAAGACCAGTAGTAGATACCTTTGGCCCGGTTCAGAAAGGCAAACTGCTCATACACATAACCGGAATACCACGCGATGAACAACTCCGTAATATAGGCCACGCCCACGATGGTACCCGTCACCAGGATGATCTTGTTCATAGATTCGATGTGCGACACGGTGATATAGTCTCGCAGGTTCAGCAGTTTGCGTGCGATGAGCATCAGCGTCAGCACCATGGCAAAGCCGGAAAACACGGCGCCGGCCACGAAGTAAGGCGGGAAAATCGTGGTGTGCCACCCGGGAATCACCGAAGTAGCAAAGTCAAAGGATACGATGGTGTGAACGGAAAGCACAAGCGGGGTGGCCAATCCGGCCAGTACCAGCGATAAGGACTCAAAGCGCTGCCAGTTTTTGGCCGATCCTTTCCAACCGAACGAAAAGAGCGAATACATCTTCTTGCGAAGACCCTTGGCGCGATCCCGCACGGTAGCCAGATCCGGTACCAAACCCGAATACCAGAACAGTACTGAAATGGTGAAATACGTACTGATGGCAAATACGTCCCAGAGCAGCGGCGAGACAAAGTTGGGCCACAGCGGTCCGCGCGTATTGGGATAGGGGAAAAAGAAAAATACTACCCAGGCACGCCCCACGTGGATGAGCGGGAAAAGCCCGGCGCACATCACCGCAAAGATGGTCATCGCCTCCGCCGCACGGTTGACACCGGTACGCCAACGCTGCCGGAACAGCAGCAAGATGGCTGATATGAGTGTCCCGGCGTGACCGATACCGATCCACCAGACAAAGTTGGTAATGTCCCATCCCCACCCGATGGTCCGGTTCAGGTTCCAAGTACCGATCCCCCAATAGATGGTGTACGTCACGGTATAGACTCCAAATGCCAATACCGCCACGGAGATGATAAAGGCCAACACCCAGGACTTACTGGGTGTACGCTCCGTTGGTGCGACAAGGTCTTCCGTAATCTGGTGGTAGTCCTTATGGCCATAAACCAACGGCTCCCGGATGGCTGATACGTGTGATGACATTCACTTTCTTTTTATAGTTCGATTGCTTACGCAACAAATCCTGTGTTCAATTAGGCATCCAACGCCTCATCGCGGTGGTTCACGCGGGTCTTATACATCACCGAAGAACGCACGTTTACTTCTTCGAGCGCGATAAAGTTGAGGCTGTCCCGACGGCGGCGGTTCAGGTCGCCGTCTTTATTGTTCAAGTCACCGATTACAATGGCTTCGGTCGGGCAGGCAGTCTGGCAAGCCGACTTCACATCGCTGTCAAGCAGCTTGCGGCCCTCCTTTTTGGCGAGCAGTTTGCCTTCTTGCAGGCGCTGTACGCAGAAGCTGCATTTTTCGATGACGCCGCGAGCGCGAACGGTGACATCGGGATTCAGGACCATCCGCGTCAGGTTGTCCGCGCCATAGGCCAGGTCTTCCTTGTTGACATAGACCTGGTTTTCTTTGAATATATCGGCGGTGGTGTAGTCCAGCCAATTGAATCGGCGCACCTTGTACGGGCAGTTGTTGGCACAATAACGCGTACCGACACAGCGGTTGTAGGCCATTTGGTTGAGGCCTTCGGAACTGTGGTTGGTTGCGTTGGCCGGACACACATTTTCACAAGGAGCGTTGTCACAGTGCTGGCACATCATCGGCTGATAGACGACGTTGGGATTTTCGTAGTCGCCATAGAAGTAGCGGTCTATGCGCAGCCAAGTCATCTCATGGTGGCGGGCTACTTCGCGTTTGCCGACGACCGGCACGTTGTTTTCGGCCATGCAGGCCACCGCGCAGGCGCCACAGCCGATGCAGGCATTGAGGTCAATGTGCATGCCCCAATGGTGACCTTCCTCGTATTGCTCCTTCTTGTATTTCTCGTAGGGATAGAGCGTATTGGCGTTGAGTTCTTCGGCTTCCTTACGCTTTTCGTGCAGATGCTCCAGGAACTCATCCAGGTCTTTAACATTGGTCTGGTACATAACGGAGCGGTCCGTCAGCCCACCTTGCATACCGGCACCGAGCAGCATGAGCGTCTTCTCGTCCACGTTGATTTTCTTGCCGGTCTTGGGATCAGTGCCGGTCACGCCCAAACTGTGGTGGTATTGGACGGAGGGCAAATATTTCTCCTCATCCACCTTTCCGGAGACCTTGACGCCGGTGGCATAATACTGTGTATTGCCGTCCCGGTCCACCCAAAGCCAGGGCACGACATCCACGCCCGTATTCTTACCGGCTTCTCCGATGACCCGGCGACCATATCCCATGGAAAGTGCGACGGTATCTTTCATTTGGCCAAACTGACGGATGACCGTCACCCGTTCCGTGCGGTCACCGACAGTCAATTCTACAATATCCGCCCAGCCTTTAAATTCTTCCGGGTTCAGGCCATTGAGTGCGGAGAAACTGTTGCCGCCGTTCCATTCGATGGGGATTTGGAGATAGTTGCCCCAGACGGTACGCGTAGTGGCATCCGGCAGTTCCAGAAGCCAGGGATTGTTGGCATATTGGCCGGCGCCGACACGGAAGTCTTCGTAGAAATCAATCTCCATGCCGTCCGATGCCGGTTTGGAAATCTTGCCGATGACCAAGGCCGGATCAAAGTTGAAGTCCGGTATCTTGGCGTCATACCGTACTGTATAGACGCCGTCATGGAGCATCTTGTCCCATTGCTTTTGGAAGTTGCCGTTGAGATTGAGCCGCGCTTTCCATTCATTTTTCAGGAATTCGAGCATCGGCTGCTCGGCGTTGGGGTTCAGTTTTGGACTATCGGCCCATGTGAGCAGCGATACCTCGCGTTGGCGTGTATCAAACAAAGGCGCGATGGTCGGTTGGATGAAGCTGTACTGACCGCGCTTGGGCTCTACATCGCCCCAAGACTCCAGGCCGTGATGCACGGGCGCTACATAGTCGCAGGCAGCGGCCGTCTCATTCAGGTGAGTGCCAAGCGCGACCTTGAATTTTACTTTTTTCATGCCATCCAGGAAGGCCTTGGCACGAGGCCGCGTGAAGGCCGGATTGGCGTCCATGACAATCAGGGCGTTGACACGACCGGCTTTCATATCATCAATCAGCTGATAGTAATCCTTATCAATGCCCTGCCGTTGATTGGAGGTGACGGTCAGATCAATGGTGTGACCGTAGTTGCCGAGGAGTTGGTTGATGCCGTTGATCAAAATCTGCTCAGCCGTATTATTAGAGCCGCTGACGACGAGAGATTGGCCGCGGTTGTTCCAGAGGCGGTCTGCCGCCTTGTTCAAAGCCTTACCGGCTTTACCTTTAAGTGTGGGGCCCGGCAGGCCACTTTGTCCGGCACGAAGTGCAATGGCATTGTAAAGTGTCAGGATGGCGGCGCCCTGTTCGGACGGCTTGACCATAATGCGGTTGTCCGCATTGGATCCGGTCAGAGACATGCGGCTTTCCACTTGCGCATGCCAGGACATGTGACGGTTTTTCTCCGTGGGTTTTCTGTTTTTGACATATTGCGCGGCAAATTCCACGGGAGAGATCCAGGTACCGAGGAAGTCCGCCCCAAAGCTGACGATGGCATGGGCCTTGTCAAAGCGATAGCCGGGAATGAAGCGACTACCGAAGGTGGCTTCATTGGCCAACAACATGGCCGACGAGGACACGGGGTCAATGGTGACTACCCGGGTGTCCGGATATTTGGCCTTAAACTCGGCGATTGCCGCCTTGGTGGCGGGGCTCATCACCGTATTGGTCAGGATGCGCACGCCGCCTGTGGCGAATGCCGCCTTGGCATCACGGTCCAGTGTGGCCCAGTCCGTCTTTTCGACTTTGCCGTCAGCGGTGAGCTTACCCGGTGCCTGCAAGCGGGATGTATCATACAAATCCAGTACAAAGGCCTGTGCACGAGCACTGGTACCGCCACCCGTCACGGGGGAAAGCGTATTGCCCTCTATCTTGATGGGCCGCCCTTCGCGGGTTTTGACCAAAATGGGGCAGTAATCGCCGCCGTGCACGAAAGAAGAGGCGTAGTATGTCGCCACGCCCGGCACGATGCTATCCGGCCGCACCACATAAGGCATTGCCTTTTTGACAGGGATATCACAGCCTGCGGCGACGGTAGCCGCCCCAAGACTGAATCCCAGGAACTTCAGAAAGTCACGGCGACTCGCCTGGACTTGAAACGTCTTTTCATCCTCGGCCAAATTGGCCAGTGGCTCATCGCGCCGCTCGGCAGCGGCTTCTTCGATAAACTCCGGGATGCGATTCAAGTCATCCGTACCGAGCCAAAACTGGTTTTTCTTATCTTTCATGAAAAGATGATTTTCTGACCGGAATTATTTAATAGTGGCACTTTTGGCACTCGGTGCCGCCCAAGTCGCCTACGGTAATCTGATCCACCTGGCCTGTCTCCAGGAGTTCCTTATGCCATGGATAGGACTCCGTGTAATAGGGATTCTCTTGGAATTTGACGGGCGTCTTGCGGTGGCAATTGATACACCATCCCATCGATAAGGGGGCCACTTGTTTGACCACATCCATTTCTTCCACTTTGCCGTGACAAGTCTGACAAGCCAAGCCGGCCACTTCGACATGTTGCGAGTGATTGAAATACACGTGGTCGGGTAAGGCATGGATGCGTATCCACTCTACCGGGCCTTGCACGTTAGGTTTTTGGTCGTTGGTCAAAGCGGCTTTGATGCCGTCCCATTGCTCCTTGACCAGCTTGTCCACGTCTTTAGCATCGCTATTTTGACTGCGAATCCACTTGGTGAAGATGGCCTTCACCTCGTCTTGGGAAAGCTGCTCATAGTTGGGGATGTATTGTTCCGTATTGGGATCCCATCCCATAGCCGCATAAATTTTGGTCAGTTCGGCCGTCCCGTAAGTGGAGCCTTTTTTGATGGCTGCGTGGCATTTGATACAGGTACTGCCTTCCGGGATGTTGGAGTGCCGGCTGCGGCGCGCGCCGTCGTGACAAAACTGGCAGTCAATCTTGTTGATACCGGCATGGGTCTTGTGCGAAAACTTGATCGGCTGTTCGGGTTGGTAGCCCTGTTGACGACCGTAGAAGATGGCCTGATCGGCGGCTATAAAAGTAAGTCCCACTGTAGCGGCGAAGATCAGGAAACCCAAAACCGGCTTGCCAAACAGTGTACCCAGGAACGACTTGGGCGGTGCCACGACCTTGTCGCCTCGCTTCATCGCGGCGAGATATTCCAATTGATTACCGCGGTACCACAGATAGGCGCCCAGCAGAGCCAGCACGGCCAACAGCAGGGCGTAGAGCCAGGGGCTTCGCGTTTTCTTGGCGGTGGGTTTTTCACTACCGGGTTTAGGCGTGGTAGCGGCAGCGGCTTTTTTGTCCAGACCCTTATAAACGGCGTCCACATAGGCCAGGATGGCATCTATGTCGTCATCTTTCAGGTTGGGGAAAGCCGTCATGGGGAGCTTGTTAAACTCATTGAACACCTCTACGGCGCGCTTGTGGCCTTTGTCCACCAGGGCTTGTGAGTTGCGCACCCAACTGTACAGATCCTCCTTCGGATAGTCTGCCCAGCGTTCTTGCACGCCACCCAGGCCGGGGCCGACCAGCTTGTCCTTCATGTTTTTGTGGTGGCAGGAGGCGCAGTTGTCTTTGAACAGTTGCTTGCCTTTGTCAAAATTGGGCGGCAGCTGCGCGGCGCTACCCGCCGCGCCAGCGCCTTTGGGCTGGCCGGCTTCGCCCTTGTACACCGCATCTACATAGGCCAGGATATTGGCAATATCCTCATCGGTCAGGTTGGGGAAGGCCGTCA
>JALVEF010000476.1 GCA_027031185.1 Saprospiraceae bacterium | reverse complement strand
AGTCGTTGTCGCGGTCGGAGCGATCCACGTCAGTACGGTATCGGAACTTCCCGGTGTCAGCGTTACGTCTATATCCGGCAGAGCCGAACAATCCAAACTCACATCGCCCGTCGGCGCCGGATGAATCGTAATATTAAAGCTGCACTGCGCACTGGCCAGGCAGGCATCCGCGGCCTCGTACGTCACACTGTATGTGCCCGGGGTCAAGGCCGTACCACTCGCCGGACCGCTGATCTGGCTCACTACCAGTCCGCCCAGCGGACAAGTCGTTGCCGCGGTCGGAGCGATCCATGTCAGTACGGTATCGGAACTTCCCGGTGTCAGCGTCACGTCTATATCCGGAAGGGCCGAACAATCCAGGCTCACATCGCCCGTCGGCGCCGGATGAATTGTGATGGTAAAGCTACAGGTAGCCGTTTGGCCACAGTTATCCGTAGCTTCATACGTCACAGTGTAGGTACCCGGGGCCAAGGCCGTACCGTTGGCCGGGCCGGCCGTCTGATTGACTGTAAGACCGCCCGACGGGCAGTTGGTGTTGGCTGTCGGCACAGTCCATGAGACAATGGAATCTGTAGCTCCCGGAGTAAGCGTCACCTCAATATCGCTGTTACAATTGATTGAGTTTGAGCAGTTTACGACATTGATGACAGCACAGTTGCTTTCTTGTGTCCAGTCCGTACAACCCACCGACCGTGCTTGCCGGACGAATGAAGTCGTCTGCGTCAAGATACCGGGATCCAGTTCGGGGCCATTGGCGCCCGGGATAACGGACCAGGTAGCATCTGAGGGGCAAAAAGCACCACCTTCCTTTTTGAGCCACCGGTACTCATAGGTACCGGAACCACCGGAAGGTAATTGGGTGGATGTGATGAGCCCCGGATTGTGGCCGGAACAAATGTCGGCAGGTGCGGAGATCAGTCCAGCATCTGCCAATGGATCACACGTCACACATTCGACGGATGTTTTAACGACACCAGCACAGACCCAGGACTGACCCTGGACGGACATACCGTTTTGGTTGTGACGCGAGTCAATGGTCACATCCACTTGAGTCACATTGCCCGGTACGGATGGCAGATTGATGGTGTAGATTTTAGAGCAACAACCATCCGGGAGCGATGTGATGGCCTCGATGACTTCTCCGTGTACACTGCCGGCATCGGCGGCAATTTTGATGTAACGACCATCCAGGGTCAATTCGGACATTGGGATCTGCAGGGATACGTCTCTGGGGACAGCATTGGAGGGAATTGTGACGGAGAAGTTTTGAATGTCGTTGTAGCCTTTCTTGTCAATGAAAGTGCCGGAAGATTGGAATCCGGTACTGACATTCTTAAATACATAAGCACCGAAAGACTGCAAGTACCATTTATCTGTGTTGTTGGGCAAATAGCGGATTTCGGTGGTAGCCGGAATGGTGGTGCGGTACACCCAGGTCGTAGAAGATGGCGATCCGACGGCTTGGCGATAGGCCTTATATACATTGCCGTCGGCATCCACGATATCAATGGAGGTGCCCGGGTTTTGGGATTTATAGATGACCTCGGCGACCACGTGATCTATATTGGCAGCGGAGCCAAAGTTGATAGAATTAAAAGACTGCCCTTTGGCTCCTTTCAGTATCACCTCGACATCTTTGTTGTCATTGCAGGTATAATTCCAAGTCAGATTGGCGCTGTCACAAGGTACCGGAGACACTTTGATCCAGTTGGATTCGCCGGTGAAAGAGGAGCATCCCACGGTACGGGCACAGCGACGGAACCACGTATCTTGCGTGACCGGGCCTGCCTGATAGGTAGGTGCATCGTGTGGGATGACGTCGGCCGTGCTCGGATCCGGTCCGCTGGTGTTGCTCAACCAGACGTATTCGACCGGGCCGGTGCCACCTGAAGGCAACTGGATACTTTGAAACTTATCAGGCGTTTGGCCGGCACACACGGTTTGGTCATAACCGATCTGACCGGGGTCGGTGACATTTTTCCTAACGGTAATTTTCACCCAGTTGGATTCACCGACAAAGTCTGAACAGCCGGCGCGGCGGGCACAACGGCGAAACCAGGTGTCCTGATAGAGTGCGCCGGGCTGGTATTCCGGTGCATTGTGGTTGATGACGGTGGCGGTGGCAGGATCCGGCCCTGACGTATTGCTCAGCCATACATATTCGAGATCGCCGCTGCCACCTGAGGGCAGGGCGATGCTGGTCAGTTTGGCAGGTGTGCTGCCTTTACAGATGATTTGGTCTGATCCAATTTGGCCGGCATCGGTGACGTTGTCACATCCAGTGGCACAGCCATTGGCCACTTGTGTTTGTACACCGACACTGGGTACAAAAAAGACAATTTTGCCAACCAGACCGGTGGGCGCTGTTACGTTTGAAATGGCCAAATCGGCCAAGTAGTCACAGTCATTCAAATTGTTTACAATACAGTGAATAGCATCATTGGTTTTATCTAAGTCATTGGCGTAATCCGGATAGTCTCCATAATGGCAGAGTATCCAATTGATGCGCTCGGCCTGTAGTTCGGTAAGATTGACTTGCGGGTGGGAGATATCCGTTGTTTTGGTCCAAGTAATGGTGCCCAGTTCATAGTCTCCCGGTCCGGGCAAGTCCGGCTTAATACAGAAAGTCTGCAAAGGCGGGCCCACGTTGCCGCTTGCATCCACGTAGGCAATGCAGGTGTGATACGCTGGTGAGATATTGATATAGGTTTCCGGTGTCACCAGGTCCATGTTGATACTCACCAGATTGCCATCGCAGTCCGTCACATCTACCCAACCGGCCATGCCTTTGGCGGCCCCCGTCGGGTCACAGGCATTGGCTACTCGTACAGCACTCTTATAAGGAGCGGACTGTACGCCGTCGCTTTGGCGACGGACGACAAAATCACTGTACGTAGAGGCCAGTGCAGGTATCTCCAGCTTGCCCGCTGTCGCGGCCAAGTTGTGAAATTTCTTTTGCCGGCCTCCGTCAAAAAGGCAAGTCACATCGTAGAGACTTGCCCCGGGCGTAGCATCTGCAATGGCAATTGTGATTTTGCCATCGCGGGCATCACAACTGCTTTCGGCTGTAGCAGCGACATGGACGATTTTGATTTGTCCATGCGACAAGAACGGTACCAGCCACAATGCAAGCACCGCCAGCCAATGACGTGTTTGTGTAAATTTCTGCTTCATTTACCTCTATTTAATAATCAATTCATCACACTCGACCTCTGTGCCGGAAAGCCATCCGGCGGCTTGCCTTACTCACAAAAGTTTTAAGGCATCAGCCCAAAAGGTGATTTTACTTTAGTTGGAGAGGTTTATTGAAACAGGGGGACGGAGTATGCCGACGTGGATTCTGCTGTCAGCACTAGGGGGATGATTTACGTGAGAATACGTACAAAAAGGAAGGTAAACTTTACTTGGGATGATTTTGTGATGCAAAGATATGGTCTAATGCAAGTGTTCGCAACATTGTTATTACATATTTTTTCCCTTCAAATTCATATCACAGAATGCCAAAACGATATGGATAATGAAAAGAAATATCCATTGTTTGGCATCATTATTGCTGGCGGGCTTTCCTGCTTTGGAGGGCCGGGTGCGCGCGTACATCATACGGGCGTATGATGTACGCGCAATCAGGGGGGAGGGTATTCTACTGGCTATAACACGATACTTACAGCAAAAATCAAACCAAACCGTTCTTTTGATGGGCTCATTCAGCAAATCTCACCCAAAAGCGAAAAGATAAGCTCCTCAACAGGTAAATCCATTGCATCCAACTGCTGGGGGATAAAACTGGTGGCGGTCATACCGGGGATGGTATTAATTTCCAACAGATAAGGCACATCTTCCGTTTCGTGCCAGATGTAATCCAGCCGAACGATGCCGCGACAATCAAAGAGGTCATACAGTTTGGCGGCGCTGGTTTCGATCCGGCTTTTCATCTCCGGGGTAATGCGCGCGGGGGTAATTTCCAAACACGCCCCCGGCGTGTACTTTGCTTCAAAATCAAAAAACTCATTGGGCGCAATGACCTCGGTAATGGGCATGGTGATCAAGTGGCCGTGCAGGCGTACCAGACCGATGGTCAGCTCACGTCCGGGAATGTACTCTTCGATCAGGACTTCATCGGCAATGGCAAAGGCTTCCCGAATGCGTGGTTCCAGGCCGACCGCAGTTGATACCTTAAAAGTACCCAGGCTGGATCCGCCGCGGTTGGGCTTTACGAATACAGGCAAGGTCAAGCGGGCCAGGATCTCATCGGGGTCCGTTGGCTGACCTTTGCGCACCAGGTGTGCGCGGGCAACCGGAACGCCATGTGTGCGGGCAATGGTGTTTGTCAAATTTTTGTTGAAGGTGACCGTGGAGCAGATGTGCCCGCAAGACGGATAGGGTATCCGCAGCATATCCAGGTAAGCCTGAATCAGCCCATCTTCGCCGGGCGTACCATGAATCAAAATAAAGGCTGCATCAAAGCGCACCCGGCCATCGGGCAGGAGGAGCGAAAAGTCATTTTTGTCAATGGAAAATCTGTCGCCCTCCGGTGTCTGGTAATACCAGTCTTGCTGCGTCACCACAATCTTAAAGAAACGGTACTTGTCACTGACTAACCGGGACTCGATAAAGCGGGCACTATTCAGCGACACTTCAAATTCGCCGGAAAAGCCTCCCACCAGAAAAGCGATATTCTTTTTCATGTACAGTCAAGAGCGCTTGCTGCGGCGCTTCAATTCGTCCCTGATTTCAGCAGCGCGCTCATAGTTTTCGGCGGCAACGGTTTTTTCCAGCATTCGGTTGAGTTCTTCAATGGAATAGCTGGTGAGAGACTTTGGCTTCTTGTCCTTCTTTTTTTTGGGCTTTTGTTCCCGGGAAGCATCCTCTTCTTCCAAGATTACGCCGGCTTCTTCCAAAACGCTTTCATAAGTATAAATCGGACAGTCAAAGCGCGCTGCCAAAGCAATGGCATCAGATGATCGGGAGTCAATTTCATAACGCTCGCCCTCAAAGCGGCAAACGAGACGCGCATAAAAGATGCCGTCCACCAGATCACTGATGATCACTTCTTCGAGGTTGATACCAAAAGTATCCATGGTATTTTTGAACAAATCGTGGGTCAACGGTCTGGATGGTACCATACCTTCGACGGCGACAGCTATGGCCCGCGCTTCATTATCACCGATGATAATGGGCAGACGCCTGTTACCTTCAACCTCACTGAGTACCACGGCAAAGTTTTGGGCCTGTGTGACACTCTGGGTCAACGTGACGATGCGCAACAGGACTTTTTCCATAGGGCGTGATTAGAGATACCAAATAATAAAACGCGTAACCATTTAGGGCCCAAGTTTTTGCGCAAAAAGAAGAGGCACCTAAATAGTCACAAAAAACTAATTTGAAGCCTTGAACTTTTTGACTGCCTCGGTCAGTCTGGGTACGACTTCAAACAAGTCACCCACGACACCATAGTCGGCTGCCTTGAAAAAAGGCGCTTCCGGGTCTTTGTTGATAACAACGATGGTTTTTGAATTGTTTACACCGGCCAGATGCTGAATAGCTCCCGAAATACCAATGGCAATATACAGATTCGGGCGGATGGCCAGGCCGGTCTGTCCAACGTGCTCGTGATGCGGACGCCAGCCCGCATCGGCCACTGGACGCGAACAAGCCGTAGCGGCCCCCAATGCATCAGCCAACTCGAGCAGGATGGCCCAGTTTTCGGGGCCCTTTAAGCCCCGCCCTCCGGACACGACGATATCCGCTTCGGGCAGCGGGATACCTCCCTTTTGTTTTTCGACGCCCACGCTTTGTACCTTTGGCGGGTCGAGTGTAATAGGCAGGTTTTCCACTTCGACCGGAGCGCCCGTCTTTTCAAGCGGGATGGCATTGCTCATCAGTGAAAGGACTTTTTTGGCCGACTTGATTTTGTAGTATGCGTAGGCCTTGCCCGAGAATACCGGGCGCTTGACCACGAAGCCATCGGACAAGTCAGGCAAAGCATTGACGCCCGACACGGCTCCGGCGCCCAGGCGGACGGCCACGCGCCCCTGGATGGCCTTACCAGTGGTGGTAAACGGCATAACCACGACATCGGCACCCAACTGGCCGGCCACATCGGCAACGGCTTTGGCCAGGGAGGCGGCATCCCAGGCGTCACCGGCAATGCGCACTACTTTGGTGACACCATACTCACCCAGCATACCGGCATCCGCGACATCACCGACGACCAAGGCGACGGCCTGCGTCTGCATTTGTTGTGCCAGGCGAGCGCCATAGGTAACCGCTTCCAGAGCAGCCTTCTTAAATTTTCCTTCGGGACTTTCAGCAAATATCAATACCATGACAAAGGTCTTAGCAGGGTAAACAATCAGATGACTTTGGCTTCTTCATGAAGCAAGCGGACCAGTTCGTCCATATTCTCGGGATCCACGAGTTTGACTTCGGATTTGGGAGGCGGCAATTCAAATCGCATCGTCTCAACCAAAGGCTCATAGTCCACGGGTTCGACCACGACCAAGGGCTTGCGCCGGGCCATCATAATGCCGCGCATATTGGGGATACGCTGCTCGGCCAGGCCTTTGGCTGCACTCAGCACAAAGGGAAACTTGACAGATACTTTTTCGATGCCGCCCTCTATGTCTCTGTGGATGGTAGCCGTATCACCCGATACATCCATGTGCGAGGCAAGCGGGATATAGGGCAAGTCCAGGTGTTCGGCGACCATAGCCGGCACGATGGCGCCGTTGTAGTCAATGGTTTCCTTACCCATGAAGATGGCGTCAAAATTCTTGTCTGCTGCATAGGCGGCAATTTGTTTGGCAACAAAGTCCGCACTGACCGGTTCGGCATTGATGCGGACGGCATCATCGGCACCGATCGCCAGCGCCTTGCGGATAGTGGCTTCGGTGGATGCCGGCCCCACGTGCAACACGGTCACGGTGCCGCCGGCCACTTCCTTCAACTCCAAGGCACGCACCAGTGCATACCATTCGTCGTACGGGTTCATAATGAACTGTACGCCGCTTTCGTCATAAGCCGTGTTATTGTCTTTGAAAGCTACACGCGCGGTGGTATCCGGCGTTTGGCTAATACATACGAGCAGTTTCATTGCGGTAAACTTTGTTTGTATGCAACTATTCAAGTACCCACGAAGCAGATACCTAAAAGGTTACGTAACTGTTTAGGTACCCGCTGTTTTTGCGCTAAAATGCCCTTTTTTCCCCTG
>JALVEF010000475.1 GCA_027031185.1 Saprospiraceae bacterium | reverse complement strand
GGCGAAGGCAAAACTCTTTGCATCCCCACCATATTTGTCACCTACTCGGGCGAAGCCTTAGACTACAAGCTGCCCTTGCTCCGCTCGCAGGCTTATCTGGAAAAAGCGGCCCTGCCCGTGGTCAAGCTCTTCGACAAAAAAGCAAAAAAAATTAAGGCCACCCTCGGCTGGGAGCAGGAGTTCTTTGTCATTGACGAAGCCCTGTACCGGGCTCGTCCCGACCTGGTCGCCACGGGCCGCACCTTGATCGGACTCCCATCATCCAAAGGCCAGCGTCTCGATGATCACTATTTCGGATCGATTCCCAGCAGGGTCTTTGCCTTTATGCGCGACCTGGAAATCGAGTCTTACAAGGTCGGCATCCCCGTCCGTACCCGCCACAACGAAGTGGCCCCGTCACAATACGAATTTGCACCCGTTTTCGAAGACGTCAATCTCTCTGTGGACCACAATCAGCTTTTCATGGACCTGTTGGAGCGCGTCGCCAAACGCCACAAACTCCGTGTCCTGCTCCACGAAAAGCCGTTTCAAGGCATCAACGGATCCGGCAAACACAACAACTGGTCCATGGCCACCGACACCGGCACCAATCTGCTCTCGCCGGGCAAAGTACCGGGCAAAAACCTGCGCTTCCTGACTTTCTTTGTCAACACCATTAAAGCCGTCCACGACTACGCCGACCTCCTCCGCGCTTCCGTCGCCTCCGCCGGCAACGACCACCGCCTCGGCGCCAATGAAGCCCCACCGGCCATCATCTCCGTTTTCGTCGGCGACCAAATGACTAAAGTCCTGGAAAACCTCATGAAAGGACGATCCACCGAAGCCGACGTGGAGCGCGTCCTCGAATTGCTCGAAAAACTGCCCGACCTTAAACTCGACAATACCGACCGCAACCGCACATCCCCCTTCGCATTCACCGGAAACAAATTCGAAATCCGCATGGTCGGTTCCGCCATGAACTGTGCAGCACCCATGCTGGTCATGAACACCATGGTGGGCCGGCAACTGGAGATCTTCTACAAAGACTTAAAAGAACTGATGGCCAAAGGCAAAAAGCGCGACGAAGCCATTATCACCCTGCTGGCCAAATACATCAAAGCTTCCAAGAAAATCCTATTCGAAGGAGACAACTACAGCGACGCCTGGAAAAAAGAAGCTGCCAAACGCGGATTGAGCAATCTGACCACCACACCCGATGCACTCAAAACCTTTACCAAGAACAAAGCTAAAAAGCTCTTCGCCGACAGCGGCGTATTCACCAAACGCGAGTTGCAGGCTCACTACAACACCATGCTCGAAAACTACATCAACAAAATCGGCATCGAAGCCAACAAACTCATCGGCCTGTGCCGCGAATACGTCCTGCCCGCTGCCATCCAGCAAATGAACGAGCTGGCTGGCAATATCCAAGCACTTACCAAAAGCGGGCTGAAAGCATCGGCCATCAAGGCGCAATCCAATGTCCTCAAGCGCATCAATGATGC
Source organism: Saprospiraceae bacterium (assembly GCA_027031185.1). Taxonomy (GTDB): domain Bacteria; phylum Bacteroidota; class Bacteroidia; order Chitinophagales; family Saprospiraceae; genus HyVt-613. The sequence continues at coordinate 281 of JALVEF010000475.1, read as the reverse complement.
CTACCAAAAAATGGAATCTCTCCTGACCAAACTCACCAAAAAACTCGATGAGCAGGAAAGACTCCACAACGAAGAAGACGCCGCTCAAATGTGCACGGCACACATCATCCCACTGATGGAAGACATCCGCACCCAGGCAAATATCATCGAAGCCAATGTGGATGACAATCTGTGGAGTCTGCCCAAGTACCGCGAGTTGCTCTTCATCGTCTGATTTGGAGGCGATTTTACATATTTTGCCGGCGCCCGCCGGCAAAAGGATAACCTGCACTTACTTGCCC
>JALVEF010000474.1 GCA_027031185.1 Saprospiraceae bacterium | reverse complement strand
CCCGCAACTGGAAAAAATAATCCAGGGATTCCGGATTGATGAGCGCGTCTCGGTTCGTTACCGGTCGGCCATTGATAATGTTACTCACCGCTATTTCTACTTTTTTCATACTGAACGTGTAGGGAATATCAGGCACTGCAATAACTTTTGCCGGTACATGTCGGGGTGAGGCCTTTGTACGCAGCTCTTGACGGATTTTGTTTACAAGCTCAGACGTGAGAGAGGTGTCGGGAGCCAGCTTGACAAACAAAATGATACGCTGATCCCCTTGCCAGGTCTGCCCTATAGCCAAGCTATCTATGATTTCAGGAAGCTGTTCTACTACGTTATATATCTCAGCCGTTCCTATACGCACTCCCGACGGCTTCAACGTCGCGTCCGAACGTCCAAGAAACGTGATGCCCCCCGTATCGCTGTGCATAATGATGTAATCGCCATGTCGCCATACTTGCTTGTGGGGGTAGTAACGGAAATACGCGTTCAAATAGCGTTCATTGTTCGGATCATTCCAAAAATACAACGGCATGGAGGGCGATGGAGCTTCACAAACAAGCTCTCCTACTCTGTCCCAAACGGGATTACCGTCCTCATCGTACGCTTTTATTTTCATTGCCAGAGCAGGGCCTTGGAGTTCTCCCCGGTATACCGGGCTGATGGGGTTACCAGCAGCAAAACACCCGTTGATGTCCGTGCCTCCGGAAATAGAGTTGAGATGTACATCTTTCTTAATGGCGTGATATACATAATCGAAGCCCTCCGGGGATAAAACAGAACCAGTTTGGGAGATCTCCTTTAATGACGCAAGGTTATATTGGTCTCCAGGACGAAGGCCTTGTTTCATCAGATAGTGGATGTACGTTGCACTGGTGCCGAATACTGTAATGCCTACATCCTCTACCAGACGCCACATAGTGCCACTGTTAGGATAGTTGGGATGACCATCATAGAGAACAACAGTGGCCCCTACAGCGAGCGAGCTAACAAGCCAGTTCCACATCATCCAGCTAGGTGACGTGATGTACAGGATACGATCCTCTCGCTTGAGGTCCGTGTGAAGCAAGAGCTCCTTGAGATGATTAATGAGAACACCTGCAACGCCTTGAACCATCGCTTTTGGCTTTCCCGTGGTCCCAGACGAAAACATAATGTACAAAGGATGCTCTGCAGGCACTTGTTCAAAGGTGATCGGGGCATCTGTCGTCTTTAAAAGGTCTGTAAAAAGGCGGCTCTGCGGCATGCTCTCAACGTCAAAGTCTTGATTTCCATAAGGAACGATAACGACTTGACGCAGAGATGGAATAGACTGGGCAACTCGCTTTGCCTTTTCCAGCGTGTCAAAGTATTTCCCTTTGTACGTATATCCGTTCACTGTGAACATCACAACAGGGCTCAACTGTCCCAGTCTGTCAAGTGCTGCCTGCACGCCCAGGTCGGGTGCGCAAGAGGCCCACGAGGCCCCCAAGCTGGTTGCAGCCAACATCGCTATCGGGGTTTCGGGAATATTAGGCATATACCCTACGACCCGGTCACCGACACTAACACCTGTTTCTCGTAAAAACCGTGCGACCTTGGCTACCTGTTCATGGAGTTCTGCATAAGTGATGATGCGCGTCAGTCCATCCTCGCGGCGAAAAATGATGGCGGGATGCTCGTCTCGATAACGCAGCAGGTTCTGGGCAAAGTTCAGTCTGGCACCAGGGAACCAATGAGCACCCGGGAACCGGCTTAAATCATCAACAATTTCCCGATAGGGAACTGACGTCTGGATACCC
>JALVEF010000473.1 GCA_027031185.1 Saprospiraceae bacterium | reverse complement strand
GTTGAATACGCCCCTGCCGGGACGTGTTGAATACGCCCCTGCCGGGACGTGTTGAATACGCCCCTGTAGGGTCGTGTTGAATAGCTGCGCTGTTGAATGCTGTTGCTACCTGACAGGGACGGATGGCGTAGCCATCCGCTCCTGTCAGGTAATTCGTAATTTTTAATTTTTAATTTTTAATTGAATATGCTGTTGTTCCGCCGATGGTGTTGTGGCGGGCGCCGGTGACGGCGGGCAGGCTGTTGGGGATGTGGTATAGACGCAACAGGCCGAGCAGGGCCATGAGGAGACTCTCTTTGTAGTCAATCAGCATCTTGTCGGGACGCACCAGTTCGATATGGTCATCGAGAAAGTGGCGTAGTCGCGCGATGAGGTAGTCATTGTGTGCACCGCCGCCGGTGACGAGCAGGCGTTTTGGCCCCGACGGGGCCAAAACGTGAATCTGGCGGGCGGTCTCGCGGGCAATGGCCTCCACGGCAGTGGCCAATTTGTCGGGTATGGCGGCGGGGTATTGGTCAAAGAGGGGGAGCGTTTTTTCTTGTACGTGATGATTGCCCAGGGACTTGGGAAAGGGGCGGGTAAGGAATTCATCGGCCAGGACTTGTTGGAGTAAGTCCGGTAATACGGTGCCGGCGGCGGCTATCCCGCCGCCGGCGTCATAGTCGTGTCCGGCCCGGCGTGCCAGTGCATCCAGGATTTGGTTGGCGCCGATGATGTCAAAGCCTATTCGCCGGTCGTCCACCACGGCAGACAAATTGGCGATGCCGCCGATGTTGAGGCACAGGTCGTAATCCGGTAGCAGCCACTCGTCCACGACGGGTGCCAGGGGCGCGCCTTGTCCGCCGGCTGCGATGTCGGCCATCCGGAAATCATAAATCACAGGGAGGCCACAGACTGCGGCCAGATGATGACCACTGCCGATTTGGACCGAGATGCCGCGTTGTGGGAAGTGAAAGACGGTGTGACCGTGCGATGCGACAGCATCGCAATCTTTTTCACTTGATTGAAGGAAGGTGCGGACGGCTTCGCCAAAGTAGCGGCCCAATGCGGCGTCCAGGGCGTGTAGTTCGAGTCCTGACAGGCGGGGGGCTTCGCGCAGGCGCCTGTGCCATTCGGGGGGATATGGGATGGTCTCCGCCCGGATAATCTGCCAATCGATGTGGCGGGGGGAGGGAATTTCGTCAAAGGCGAAACGGCACAGGGCCAGGTCTATGCCGTCGAGTGAGGAGCCGGACATCAGTCCGATGATATGTTTGACGTGTCTCATTCGGTCTTGCCGGCCAGGTCCAGCAAAAAGGCATAGACTCTGGCCACGTCTTTGATGTACTCGAATCGTCCGGATGCGCCGGAGTGGCCGGTGCTCATATCGGTATGGAGCAGAAGCGGATTGTGATCGGTTTTCAGCTCGCGCAGTTTGGCGACCCACTTGGCCGGTTCCCAGTACTGGACTTGGGAGTCGTGCAGGCCTGTGGTGACGAGTAGGGCGGGGTAGTCTTTGGCTTCTACATTGTCGTACGGCGAGTAGGACTTGATGTAGTCGTAATAGATTTTTTCGTTGGGATTGCCCCATTCGTCGTATTCGCCGGTAGTGAGCGGGATGGATTCGTCCAGCATGGTGGTGAGGACGTCCACGAAGGGGACCTGGGCGACAACGCCCTTGTAGAGTTCGGGTGCCATGTTGGTGACGGCACCCATCAGCAGGCCGCCGGCGCTGCCGCCCTGGGCAAAGAGGCGGTCGGGCGAGGTGTATTTGTTTTTAATGAGGTAGCGGGATACGTCA
>JALVEF010000472.1 GCA_027031185.1 Saprospiraceae bacterium | reverse complement strand
TGTCAGTGTATGCCGGGTTGCCCGGGTTGGATAGAAAGGTAAACGGTCCGCACTCGGTCTCATCGGGGACGCCGTCGTTGTCGTCGTCAATGTCTTCATAATCAATGATTCCGTCATCATCAAAATCCGTACAAGCCAGGATGGCACTATTTAGAGCATATTGTTGATAAGTGGAAGTATAGTTGATAGTATCACTGTCAGGAGAAGTTTCCAATGCATCAGACAAGCCATTGGCGCCGTATGGGCCTGGCGCGATAGAGTCGGTTAGGTCGCCAGCACCACCTGCTTCGGCAAAATCAAAGCAGCCATCGTTGTCAGAATCCAGGTCAAGGTAGTCGGCAATGCCGTCACCATCCGTGTCTCTCTGAGGTGGACAAGCAAAAATAATCATCTCAATACCGTCAACACCGCTACCGTATGGGCCTTGTCTTAGGATATCAATTTGGATAGTTGAGACTGTGTCATTGATCATGAGTGAACCTGAAGCGGTGCCATTTGCATCTGGCATTGAACTTTCTGACGTGTAGCCATAGCCTAATGGTGTACCGGCTCCACCATCCTTCACAGTGGTGGCGGTGACATCGAAGTCGTTGGTTCCGGCCAGTTTGGTCCAGGTAACGCCATTATTTAGCTTAAAAATTGCACTATTTTGTGTGTTATTTCCAGCACCACCAAAGCGGTCAAAGTGAAGGATGGGGTTTGGCACATTGACAGGATTCCCCTGTTTGTCAAAAAATGAGATAGTCAGTTTTTTATTCCATTGATAGTTAAATTGGAGTGATTTCTCGCCCGCCAAAGGCTCGGACCAAAAATTGGTGCCATTGGGGTTAAATGTACCAGTGGAATAATTGCCAGAGCTGGTGGTACTTACCTTGATGACCAAGTCTTGGTCGGGATAGGAATAAGTGGCTTTGTTGCCTGATAGGGTCCAGACAAGTGTTTTTTTCGGTGCGGGACAGAATCCCTCGTCCACATCTGGGATGCCATCGTTGTCATCGTCAAGGTCAATATCGTCGGTGATACCGTCATTGTCGTGGTCCGTAACCAGTTGTTGGGTGATAGGCGATGATTTGTCCCCGTGTGACTTCGGGGGCGTACTTACACGCTCTTCATCCGATGTTTCCGTTGGCTGGGTTCCGGAGGGATTTTTTATTGGGAAGGGGACGTCGCCGGGATCAACGGCATATACTTTTCCTTCGGAAAGAAATGTATCTACTTCATTACCCCACATAGCTGCCGGTGCCAGGCAGGCCAGTATTAGCATTAAACCCGCTGCGTGCACTCCTGTCCACGCAGGTTTAATTTTGTGACTTTGTGTATAGGTAAACTTGTCTTTCAGAAAACGTGTAAGCAGTTTCATGAATCCAGTTTTATTCTTTCCAAACCAAAATACCCCAAAGGCGCTCAGACGCCTTTCAGTGCAAAAATTTGAGCCGTTTATACGCCGAATCAAACTTCGGGGTACAATTTTCTTGCCCATTTATCTGGATTCCAGTAGATAACATTCTGATTACGTAAATGTGTAAATATAACATTGTCAATACGATATACTAACATTGTTTTTTCGGAGATTTCTGCAAGCTGTGGAATAGGAATAATGCATGGCTGAACATAGATGTGGGGGCATAACTACTGTGCCGGATCTACGGATGCAGGTGGTCCAAGTAGATATGCAAAAGTGTGATTTGGCAGGCGGTGGCGTCGCATCACCGTGGACAGGGCTAGATATGAGATGAGCGATACCAAAAAAATGTAACTGTGAGTCTGCTCTAAAAAACACCCGACA
>JALVEF010000471.1 GCA_027031185.1 Saprospiraceae bacterium | reverse complement strand
GACCGCCGTTGAGCGCATAAAAGGCGGGCAGCAGGCGCCGCACGTGGATGTCGTGGGAGACGAGAAACATCGGCATGAGTGTGGCGCCGGCGCCCAATATCAATTGGAGAAACCAGCCGATCAGGCCCCAGTTGAGATGGGCGTGGACGAGGGCCAGTGTGCGGGCGCCGGTGAAGTGCCAGCGCTGGTCCAGGGCGAGGGTGAATCCGAGTGTGGCCGTGAGTACCAACCACAGGACGGCGGCGGCGATGAAGTGGGCATTGACGGGCCAGGCTTTGGCTTGGCGAAAAGAGGCGATGACATTGTAGGCAAAGAGCAGGATCGCCAGATAGGTGACGGCGGCGAATGCCGGGATGGCCGTCTGCGTGGCTCCAACTGCGAAGCCTGCGGACAGACCGATGGCGCCGGTGGCGAATAGCCCGAGTGTGCGCCAGGCCAGTCGTTCGCTGTGCAAGGGTGCCCGGACGATGACGGGAAGGAGTTGATACAGCGCGCCGAAAATAATCATCGTCACCCAGGCCAGCACGGCGACGTGGGTGACGGCAAACAACCGGTGCGTATAATACGGGCCGGGCAATAGGCGATGGTAGGCGACCAGGGCCAGGGCAAAGAGCAGGGCGCCGGCAGCCCCCAGGCGGAAATGCGCGATAACGAGCCTTGCGTCCGGAGTCTTTTCACTCGGTATCTGCATGATTCATTCCTTGTAGATGATCAGTTGGATATAGCCGTCGTCCACGGGATGCTGCACCAGGCGAAAGCCGCGGCTCTCCAGTTCGGGGATCAGAAATTGCGGAAATTTCTTGTGGTGCACGAACAGCGCGTGCCCGGGCGGCAAGCGCTCCAGTTCGCTCAGGATGGTGACCATCGGCAGGGGCATTTCCAGGTGGCGGACGTCAATGGTCTTCATCTGGTCTCCAAATCGGTTGCGGACGGCTTCAAAGTCCGATTGGTCAGGGGAAGAGATTGCCGGCTTGTCGCCGGCGGGGTCTTCGTCGCCGGATGCTTTTCGCTTGGTCAGGTAGGTATGCACGACACCGGGTTCCGGTCTTTCGACAGCGGCGGTAAATCCTTTTTGGCGCAGGAGGCGGATCAGGGGGATTGGTTCGAAGCGATTGATGACGAGTAGTGTTTGCCCTTCGTCCAGTTGCTTTACGGCTGCCATGATCTTTTTGAAAGGGTCTTCGCCGCGCGCAATGTCAGGGCGGACGTCCAGGCGCAGGTCCGGCGTTCCCGTCCGGGTAGCGGACGGGAACGCCGGACGGGCTGATGCGGATGGGATGTCTTCTTCGATTTCAAAGCCGATGGCTTGGAGTTGGTTGAGTAGGACGTCCGGGGACACGCCACCGATTTTAGCTGCTTCGGCGACGGTGACGCGCGGTGCCAGGAAGCGGCGGAGAAATGGATTTTTGAGTTTTTGGAAGTGGGGGTTGACGGAGGCGATGGCTTCAATGGCCTCGGGATGGGCCTTGATGATTTTGGAGATTTTGGTCCGGGCGTTGATCTTCATGTCTTTTTGAGTTGGATGTGGCCGGGAAGCGTAGCGGCTACGCATAGAACAACCGCCGGAGAGAAAGGTTAAGCACTGCCACCTCCCATCGGTCCCTGCCATCGTGCGCGCCAGCCCAGCGTGCCATGCACCTCCCATCGGCCCTTACCATCCCGTCCAGCCAGGCACCCACGTGGTTTGCCAAACCACCCTCCAAAGACGGTCCACGGTCCACGGTCCAGGGTCAAAGGTAAAAGGTAAAGTGAGCGTGAACCGGACCGCGTCTGCACGACGTCCCATACTCGC
>JALVEF010000470.1 GCA_027031185.1 Saprospiraceae bacterium | reverse complement strand
TCTCGCAACCGATTCGCTCTGTACATTAAATTTTCGATGCGTAGCAGCGCTACGTGAGAAAATTTTTGCAAAAACAGGGGCAAAAAGGGCATTTTAGCGCAAAAACAGCGGGTACCTAAACAGTTACTTTGTAATTAAGGAATCGAAGAACCGTTAGACCGCTATCCCGTCCCGCACTTACTTGCCCCAAAAGCGGAGAAAATAACTTACATCAAGCAAAAAGCATAAGCGGAAAGGGGCAAAGCCAAAATTAGGCAAAGCAAGTCAGTGCGGGGCCGTTTTTTGCCGGAGTTTTTTTGAGCAAGCTCAAGAATTGGACAATTCCCGCAAACGATGTAGCTTTGGGCACGCCTGTGCCCAAAGCAAAAACAAATACCATGAAGCGCACCATTCGCACCGTACTTTTTTTGGTCTTACTTGGCCTTTTTGCCTGTGGTCAGGCACACAAAACCGTACAGACACCCACCACGCCGCCAACCAAAGACGACGGCCGCTTTTCTTTTGCCATTTTGGCCATGAACGATGTCTATGAAATCAACGCCCTGGAAGGCGGCAAGGTCGGCGGCATGGCACGCGTGGCCACCGTCAAGAAAGAACTCATCTATGAAACGCCCTATGTGGTCACGCTCCACGCCGGTGACTTTCTAAATCCCTCCCTGTTGGGCAACATCAAAGTAAATGGCGAAAAGCTCAAAGGCCGCCAAATGGTGGACGTCATGAATGCCGTCGGTATTGACTGGGTCGTCCCCGGCAACCACGAGTTTGACCTCAAAAGGGAAGAACTCCAGCAGCGCATTGACGAATCCCGCTTCCGCTGGGTCGTGGCCAATGCCTGGGAGCGACTGCCCGACACGCTGATGCCATTTCACAAAAACTTACCCGACGGCACCAAACGCTATTTCCCGCCTTACGCCAAATGGGAAGTCGAAGATGAAGACGGCACCGTCGTGACCATCGGTATCGTGGCCGTCACTACGCCCTTTGCCAAGACCGACTACAATGAAATTACAGATCCCTTCGATGCCGTTGATTCTACCCTAAAGTTGATGGGAGACTGCGACCTGGTCATCGGCTTGACTCATCTGGACTGGAAAAAAGACGTTGAGCTGGCCAACCGCTTTCCTGCCATTGATCTGATAGTAGGTGGTCACGACCACTATCACATGGACAAAACATCCCGGTATGCGCATGTGACTAAAGCAGATGCCAATGCTCGCACGGTCTATATCCACCGTATCGAGATTGACAAAAACCGGGATACGGTCATCATTGATTCCAAACTGAAAGCGTTGGATACCACTGTGACGCCGGATCCCTTTGTGCAAACTATCGTGGACAAGTGGGAAAAAATCGGCAACGATGCCGTGCGTGCTACCGGTATAGATCCCGACCGGACACTCACCCACCTGGCCCGGCCGCTGGATGGGCGCGAAATCGCCATCCGGGACCATCCCACCGGTCTGGGACGCATGGTGGCCAAGGCACTTTTGGCCGCCTCGGACCGGCAGGCCGATTGTGCCTTTATCAATAGTGGCTCTATCCGCATTGATGACTATGTCGAAGGCGACATTACCGGCCGGGATGTGATGCGCATCCTGCCCTTCGGCGGGCCCGCTTCGGACGTGCACATACATGGCGCCCTCCTAAAACAGGTGCTCGATGCCGGTCTCCAAAACCGCGGCCGGGGAGGCTACCTGCAATGGGCCGGCATTCAATATGACGAAAAACAAAACCAATGGATTATCGGAGACAAACCGTTGGACTTAAACAAAACCTATACCTGTGTGGCGCCCG
>JALVEF010000469.1 GCA_027031185.1 Saprospiraceae bacterium | reverse complement strand
CCTGCGGTGCGTTGTTGGGTAACAAAACCAGCCAATGGCCTTTCTGTACATATTCCTCTTGATCACAGCAGTCGTGGGTATTGCCTTCGTGTTGCTCAATATCCGGCACATTCTTACCGGGCAGCCTTTTCGCGGTACGTGCGCTTCGGCCAGCCCGTTTTTGCGCGATAAATTGGGTGAATGCAGTTGCAGTGCCGATGAACGTGCCCGCTGCGACAAACCCGTGCACCGGGACGAGGGCATAGAGGAAATCTTGCCGGAATAGGAAGTCTTCGACCTTCACCGGAAATTTTTGTGTGCCCGGGCGATATTTTTCAGTAATTACGAATAAAATTTGCTGTCGCTTCACGAAATAGCCCGCCTTGTTGTATCTTGGGGCGCAGCTTTTTAAGCGGTGGGGTGAATCCCTTCCCGCAGGCGGGGGGAGGATGAATACCACATCCCCAAAGGGGATGTAAACTCAACAAAACAAAATCCAAATGAAGCCACTTTTTCTTTTCATCATCTCGGTTTTTCTTCTGACGGCTACAACAGGCTGCTTTGATTTCTATGAGGAGATCACGTATCACCGGAATGGAAGCGGCACGTATCTGTTTAAAGTGGACATGTCTGAGTTAAAGGACATGGTGGATCTGCTTTCGGAGATGGGGGATGACAGTACCAAAGCCGAAAATGGGAATTCCATGGCCAATTCATTTGGGGAGTTGGAGCATGCTTTTGATGACTTGGCGGGCAAGGCGCGGCACATTGAGGGCATCTCGGGCTTTCGTGCCATCAATGATACGAGCAAGTACATCTTTGGCTTTTCCGTGGATTTTAAGAATCTGACGGCCTTGGATCTTTTCCTTCACGAATACAGTAAAGAAATCCCCTCTTATGTCAAGACCTTCGAGGGCAAGCGGCGCAAGCTGATTCGCAATAAAGAGGGTACGATAGCGGCGGCAATGGCTAATGCCCTGGCTTCCGATGAGTTCAAAGACCAGAAGGAAGTACTCGCTTTGTTTGAGGATGTAAAGGTGCACACGGTCTTTAATTTTGACCGCAAGGTCAAGTCGGTGTCCAATCCCGCTGCCGTCATTTCGGCCAATCGCAAGCAAGTTGTGCTGGATTATTATTTGTTTGCGCCGGAGAAAAATAAGGGCAATGAGGGTATGGGTGTCACGGTAAAGCTGAAATGTTTTTAGCGCATCGGTGACAAAGCGATGAAAGGCCGCGGTTTTTGCCGGAATCACTCCGGCAAAACCGCGGCCTTTTAGTACTTTTGCCTTCCACCAAAAACACGTGCAATGAGAAGACTGACCGGGTTGTTGATTTTACTGGTATTGTGGTCATGCAAACAGGGGCCGGACACATCCACACCGCCGCAAAAGGACGGGACAGCTTCGGCGACATCCAAGCAGGCGAAGAGCCTGATCTTGCCGGGCGAAGAAAAACATTTCAAATCGCTGCGCCAGCTGACTTTCGGTGGGGATAATGCGGAGGCCTATTGGAGTTTTGATGATAAGAAACTGGTCTTTCAGGCTACCAATCCGGATTGGAATGCACCCTGTGATCAAATCTTTGTGACGGGTGTGGATCAGACCTGGGCCAAGCCCAAGGTGCCGCCGATGGTTTCTACCGGTAAGGGGCGGACAACTTGCTCGTACTTTTTGCCCGGGGATACGACAATACTCTACGCTTCCACGCATCTGGGCGCGGATACCTGCCCGCCGGTGCCCGCCCGGCGCACGGATGGCAAGTACGTCTGGCCGATTTATGCGTCTTATGACATCTTTGTGGCCGATCTGAACGGCCACATCATCAAGCAGCTGACGAATACGCCGGGCTATGATGCGGAGGCGACCGTGTCGCCGAAAGGCGACAAAATCGTCTTTACTTCGATGCGCACTGGAGACCTGGAGCTGTTTACTATGGATATTGACGGCTCGAATGTCAAGCAGATCACGCACGAGCTGGGCTATGACGGCGGGGCTTTCTTTTCGCCGGATGGCTCGCAAATTGTTTTCCGGGCCTCCCGTCCCAAGACGCCGGAAGAGCGCAAGGAGTACAAGGAACTGCTCAAACAAGGCTTGGTGACGCCTACGCAGATGGAGGTGTTTGTGTGCAATGTGGATGGCAGCAATATGCGGCAGGTGACCCACCTGGGCAAGGCCAACTGGGCGCCGTTTTTTCACCCGTCGGGCAAGAAAATCATCTTTGCTTCCAACCATGAATATGAGCGGGGATTTCCGTTCAATCTGTATTTGATCAACGTGGACGGTACCGGTCTGGAAAAAATCACGGCCAGTGGTATGTTTGACGCCTTTCCTGTCTTTTCTAATGATGGCAAGTATTTGGTGTTTTCGTCAAACCGGAACAATGGCGGGGGGCATGACACCAATTTGTTTATTGCCGAGTGGAAAGAATGAATCATGACCGGCCTGTCTCCTACAACGATATTGCTGGTACTTCTTGGCTATTTTCTGCTGCTGATGGCTGTGTCTTATGTGACATCGCGACGAGCGACGAACCGGACGTTTTTTTCGGCAGACAAGCGCTCACCGTGGTATTTGGTGGCCTTTGGGATGATCGGTGCGTCGCTGTCGGGGGTGACGTTTATTTCGATCCCCGGCGTAGTGGGTGCGACGCCAGAAGTGATGAAGGCGCTCACGGGGAAAGCCGTGGAGCGCGCCAATATTTACTTTTCGTATATGCAGGTGGTGCTGGGCTATCTGGTGGGCTATGTGGTGATTGCATTGGTGCTATTGCCGCTGTATTACCGACTCCATCTGACGTCAATATATGAATATTTGCGGGACAGGTTTGGTGTACAAGCGCAAAAGGCCGGTGCCGCATACTTTTTGTTGTCCCGGTTGATAGGCGCGTCTTTCCGGATATTTCTGGTGGCCATGGTCTTGCAGACCTTTATGATGGATGCCTTTGGTGTGCCCTTTTGGGCGACCATACTTTTTATGATCGCTTTGATATGGGCTTATACGTATAAAGGGGGTATTAAGACCATCATCTACACGGATACCTTGCAGACGTTGTTTATGCTTATTGCCGTAGTGGCGACGATAGCTTATATCGGCCATACGATGGACTTGTCTTTCTGGCAGACGTTGGGCAAGGTGCGGGACAGTAGCTATTCCAAGATGTTCTTTTTTGAGAATGGCTGGAAAAGCCCCAATTTCTTTTTTAAGCAGTTTTTGAGCGGGGTGCTGATCGCCATTGTGATGACCGGCCTGGATCAGGATATGATGCAAAAGAACCTAACCTGCCGGTCGCTCAAAGAAGCGCAGTACAATATGTTTTCGTTTTCGGTGGTGTTGTTTTTTGTCAATTTGCTTTTTTTGTCGCTCGGGGCCTTGCTCTATATGTATGCATCCGGTGTGGGACTGCCTCTGCCCCAGTCCACGGATGAGCTGTATCCCACGCTGGCGCTGCGGCACTTCCCGTCGTTTATCTCCATTGTGTTTTTGATAGGTTTTGTGGCGGCGGCCTTTTCCAGTGCCGATTCGGCGCTTACATCGTTGACGACGTCTTTCAGCATGGATTTTCTGGGGATGCGGGCCGATGAGGATGCGCCGGACCGCCCGGGGGATCGGCGCAAGCGGATGCTGGTGCATGTGGCCTTTTCATTGGTCATAATGGGGATTGTCATTGTAGCCAATGCGTATCGGGAGGAGGCGGTGATAAACAAGCTGTTTAAGTTTGCCGGCTATACATACGGGCCGCTGTTGGGCATGTTTAGTTTCGGGATACTGACAAGGCGGCGCGTGCAGGACCGGTGGGTATTGCCGGTGACGTTGGGGGCGGCGCTTTTGGCCGTCGTGCTGGACTTGAATTCTGCTACCTGGTTTCAGGGTTTTACATTTGGTTTTTTCATTCTGGCAGTCAATGGCCTGCTGACCTTTTTAGGGCTGTGGCTGATATCCAAACCCGGTTCAATTAAAAATTAAAAATAGCTTGCCCCGCACTTACTTGCTTTGCTGATTTGGGCTGCCCCCTTTCGCATTAGTCTTTTGCTGGATGAACGCTATTTGCCCAGCACTTTGGGCAAGTAAGTGCGGGACGTTGAAACGCCTACGCGGTTGAATGCTTTGCGTTGAATACACCCCTGTCGGGGTGCGTTGAATTTGTCTCGCACGTACCCCTGATACTACCATGTAATTTGGATCGTTGACCTTTGGTCGCTGAGCGCTGCCCTGAGCTTGTCGAAGGGCGAAGTCGAACCGAGCCCGTCGAACCGCACCGTTACCCCGTCACACCGCTAAACCGTCACACCGCCACACCGTTACACCGCTAAACCGCTACACCGTTACACCGTTACACCGTTACACCGTCTTTATCCCGCGGCGCTTTAATTCACGGAGGACATAGCTTCGTTCGCGAGTCACTTCACCGGTGATGGAAGTGTTTTCCTCGGCGCGTCTGATGAGGTAGGGGATGACTTCTTCGATGGGGCCATAGGGGAGATACTTAGCGGCCGGATAACCGGCATGGGCGAGGTTGAAGGTGAGATGGTCGCTCATGCCATACAGTTGTGCGAACATTTGGTTGGGGTGGTCCGGCGGGATGTTTTTCTTCTGGAGATATTCAATGTGTAGGCGGCAGCTGGCTTCGTTGTGTGTGGCATTGCACAGGGCGATGCGGTCAATGTGGTCGAGGCAAAACTTAATGGCCAGATTGTAGCTTTTGTCGGTGGCCTCTTTGGTGGGATGGATGGGGTCGGGCAGTCCGAGGCGGCGGGCACGCTCGCGCTCCTGGTCCATGTAGGCACCGCGAACCGTTTTGACACCCAGGATAAAGCCGTCTTTTTCTGCTGTTTCGTGGTCGCGCATCAATACAGCGAGCCGGTCTTTGCGATACATTTGATAAGTATTGAAGACGACGGCTTTGGATTTGTTGTAACGGCGCATCATGATCATGACGACATGGTCAATAGCATCTTGCAACCAGGATTCTTCGGCATCGAAAAAGACGGTGACCTCGCGGCTTTGTGCGACGTGGCAAATGTTGTCCACTCGTTTTAGAAATTCGCGGTATTCGCTTAAGTCCTTCTTGCTCAACGTCTTCTTTTCGTCTAAGAGCTTGGTCAGCAGGATGTTTGGCGCCAGTCCGGATAGCTTGACACTGACGATGGGGACGGACGGATAGTCCTTGGCAAATTCGATGGCCCGTACGATCTCGTTCATGGTCTTGTTGAGCTCCGCCGGTTCATCGTTGCCTTCGGAGCTGTAGTCGAGGATGGTCATCACACGGTATTGGGCCAGTTTTTGGATGACGGGCAGGGAATTGAGCAAGGTGGTGCCACCGCAAAACTGTTGGTAGATGGTCTTGCGGATAAAGGGCTTGATAAATGGCAGGTGCCAGCGAAGCGCAGCGGGAGCGATTTTGGAGCCCAGTCTGACAAGCGTGGGTTTGCTCATGAGACGGAAAACGCGGTCGGTAGCTTTCAGTTCGGCATCGGACTTGTAGGCAAAGGCAAGCTCGGTGTTGTCGAAATCAACTCGGGGCACAGCGTGTCTGGTTGTAATTTTCTCATTGGTCTTGAGGGGTAGAATTCTCGGCATGATTGGTATGTTTAGTTCCCAAATACGTAGTGCCGACTCTGCCTGCAAAGCTAACATTTCTGCTCCGTTTTTCAAAATGCAGCCTGCTTTTTTTGCTTTGCGCAAAAAAAGCGTGTCCGGCGGGTTATAGACCAGGTCATAGGCAATGTGCGCCGGTGTCAGTTTTTCGTACGCGATGTCGGGGCAAGTATCGGTATTGGGGAAGGTGCCCAGCGGTGTGGCGTTGATAATGAGGGTATAGGCATCGGGGGGCAGGGCTTTGAAAGCGGGATAGGTCAGGTGTGCTTTGTCTCCCCGGCGGGAGACAAAGCGGTAGCCGATGCCGATGTCTTCGAGTGCGACGCGTACGGCTTGCGCCGCGCCCCCTGTGCCGAGGATGATGGCTTTTTCATTTTCCGGGGGACGGTTGTGCCGGCGGAGCAGGGTTGCCAGGGATTCACGGAAGGCGGTCACGTCTGTATTGTAACCGGTGCGTTGGTCGCCACGGATGACAAGGGTATTGACGGCCCCGGCGCGCCGGGCAATCGGGTCCAGTTGGTTCAGGTACGGTATGATGGCCCGTTTGTGCGGGATCGTGACATTGAGCCCAACGAGATTGGGGTGCGCGCGTAGGAGTGCAGGAAATTCACCTATTTCCCGCAAGGGAAAAAACTCATATTTTATGTCCGTGCGGGCGGCTTGCTCAAATAAGGCAGTGAAGTGGCGTTTGGAGAAGCTGTGCGCCAGCGGATAACCAATCAGCCCCAGTAAGTATTTGGGTTCGTGCATGGATTAGTCGCCGATTTTGGTGCCCAGCCGGTCCAGCAAAAAGACCACGGCCAGGCCGGCCGGAAAGGCTATCAGGACAGGGAGGAGGAGCGGGTCGCCGGCATAATCGGCGGGCCAGACATTGCGGGTGATAAAAGGCACGGCTTCTCCCTTGCTGTTGAGTCGTGTCTGCACGACATTGTGCCAGGGCCAAAGCTTGTTGAGTGAGCCGGCCATAAAGCCGGTAAGCAGGGCCAGCGCCGCCTGGCGGTGGTGCTTGAAAATCCAGCTGATGACTCTGGAGAATGTCGCCAGTCCTACCAGGCATCCTAAAATGAATATGATGCTCACCGTCAGGGCGTGCGGATCTCCCTTGCTTATGCTGTCCTTTACCGCCGGCAGCACCACCATGTACATGCCCATCAGCAGGAGAATGAAGCTGCCGGAAATGCCGGGTAGTAGCATGGCCGAAATGGCAATGGCTCCGGATATAAACACCATCCACAAGGCATCGCTCCCGTGAGCCGGTGTCGCCACGGTGACATAAAAGGCGATACCGAAACCGGCGGCGAGTGCCAGTAATTCTTGTGCACCGATATGGCGTAACTGCCTGAATACGAATATAGCAGAGCCTACTATTAAACCAAAAAAGAAGGCCCATACGACAGGTGGATAGTGTTTGAGCAAGTAGGTGACGCCTACCACGCCGGTAAGCAGGCCCGCCGCCATACCGCCGCCGAGGGCGAGCAGGAAATTACCGTTGATGGTACGCCACACGGCCCGGATCCCACCATGTCTATACGGGGCGGCCAGCCCGGGGCCGATGGCTTTGATGGAGTCTATCAACTTTTCGTATATGCCCGTTATGAAGGCGATGGTGCCACCGGAAACACCGGGAATCACCTCGGCAATCCCCATAGCCATCCCCCGCAGTGCAATGCCCAGCCAGTTCATTCTCGTCAATTTGAGCGGCAAAGATAGTTTTTTACGGTAAATGGTCCACAGCCCATGGCCCAAGGCCCACGGTTTATCGGTGTGGCGGTTTAGCGGTTTAGCGGTCCCGCACATACTTGCCCCTGATATTCGACCTTG
>JALVEF010000468.1 GCA_027031185.1 Saprospiraceae bacterium | reverse complement strand
AAAAGGTATTGGCAGAAAAGGAGTGGTTTGTCCAACAACTCCGCTCCATGCTTCACTTATAGGACCGGTTTTCTTTTGAAAGTTTATCCCGCCTTTAGGGCGGGATGGGGTTGGCGGCTGAATAGGCCCCAGGCCGGCATACAAGCCTCCGGGCGCATATTCCCTACATAGTTGCCTGAATTATCGTAACTTTGTACGCGGCATCCTTTGCCGGTAAGATGCTGAAAATCAGGCGCAGCGAAGCCACGCACAAGTACTTTTGTCCCGCCAAACGACAACGTGCGATGATGCGCCAGGTCGCCGCGCAAGAAAAAATGCGCGCTAATTTGCCGGTCACTAATCACGATGCGTCATGTACGAATATCAGTTTCCGGAGAAAGAACGCTTCAGGGCATTTGAAGTAACGGAGCCCACATTCAAGATCCAATCCCGAAGGGATTGGTTCGAAAAGCTTTGGGTGGATTTCTCAGACGTCCGGGGATCAAATCACTTTGAACATATGAAGTGGACGCTCGGCATGGAAGGCAATAAACTGGTGCATCTACCCGGGGGATCTGATGAAGACGAAAAATATAAAAAGATTATTTATTCCGGCCACCGGGGATGTGGCAAGTCAGTCGAGCTCAAGCGCTTTGCTGACGAAATCACCGGCCCGGAAGCCTATTTCACCATCTTTATAGACCTGGAGTCGGAGACCAATATCCAGCAATTAAGCGCGGAAGATATATATGTCGTAATGATTACTATGCTCATTCGAGCACTCGAAGCGCACGGCGT
This sequence comes from Saprospiraceae bacterium, assembly GCA_027031185.1. Lineage (GTDB taxonomy): Bacteria > Bacteroidota > Bacteroidia > Chitinophagales > Saprospiraceae > HyVt-613. The sequence continues at coordinate 1,021 of JALVEF010000468.1, read as the reverse complement.
CTTAATGGACAAGAATAACCTCGCTTCTATTGCTAATGAGTGGATGTCCAGCGAAGAAGTAAAAAATGAATTGGTGCAGAGTTTTGGTCTCGATGTACAGGCAGAAGCCTCTATGGGCTGGAGTTTCTGGAAACTGTTTTCTACCAAGGGGGCGCTCCGAACCGGATTTTCACGTGATAACAAGACTACCCGCATCATCCGGCAGATTGTGAAAAACAACCCCAGACCACTCATTGAAAAATTCAATTCGGCCCTGGCCAATATCCGGAATCAAGTAAACATACAGAACAAGGGCAAAGATTTGATTTTTTTCATTGACGGATTGGAGAAAGCCCGTCGGGATGTATATGAGACACTCTTCATACGTGATCTCCAAATGCTCACCAGTCTCAATGTACACATCATTTCCATTGTTCCCATTGATACCTACTATGAAATTGTTGAGCAGGGAAATCAGGCTCTCCAGTATTATTACCTGCCTATGATCAGAGTGACGGAAAAATCCATCCCCGTCCTGAAAGATATGGTGTACAGACGGGTGGACCATTCGCTTATTGAGGATGGTGCTTTAGATAAATTAGTGGAGATGTCCGGCGGTTGTCCGCGGATCTTGCTGAAAATGGTCAATCGCGGCCTGCTCCTTACCGAAGTTGACAAAATCACCATGGAAGTAGCGGATAAAGTCATCAAACGGGAAGGCAATGAACGATATCGAACCTTAACGACGGAGCATAAAGAAATCATCGAAAAACGAACGTTCGATGGTGCGGACCCGTTGGTATTGCAGTTGCTCCACTCACTCAATGTCCTGGAATACAACGGGGACGACACCGAGCGAAAGCTAAATCCCGTCCTGGAGCGGTTTTTTTAGGTAACTGTTTAGGTGCTCCTGGTTTTAGCGCAAAAACAAGGGGGCTCCTAAACAGTTACTTTTTTAGTAAGGTAACTGTTTAGGTGCTCCTGTTTTTAGGGATAAAATAGGCATTTTTGTTCCTGTTGAAGCGAAAATTTTTGATGCGTA
>JALVEF010000467.1 GCA_027031185.1 Saprospiraceae bacterium | reverse complement strand
ATCCGCACGCGGGAAGATCAGCAAGTTTCCTCCACCCGCCACATAGTCTTTAAGCGTGGAGGCCAGACCGGATGATATCAGACGAAGATCCTGCAAAATGACCAGCCGGTACCTGCCCAGCGAGGCATAGTCCAGCTTGCGTGCCGGCAAAAATGTGGGCGCCAGATACTCCATCCCTTGGAGCGCCGCACGGAGGTACTTGTCCGGCTGAGACTCGAAGATTGTCAAAACCGGCAGGCGCGTAGCCACCTCAAACGCCATCTGGTAGGCATCGTCAAAACGCACCGGATAATCACTAATCGTCACCACCATTTTGTGCCAACCCGGCCGATCCACCACAAACTGCAGCGTATCCACGTATGTCCCCCCCGCAGGCACCGATACCGCCCCTTGCGGAACAAGCCGCTCATCCAGGCGCAAGGCCAACTTGACCTCATCCACTTGTTCCTGGTTATAGTTGCGAATACGCACCATCAGCCGGTTGGGCTGATGCAATATCGGCACCGGAGTACCCAACCAACAAGAATCAATACCCACATTGGCTTGTCGTACCGCCTGTAAGCGCACCAGATTGACCTGCCAGGCCGTATCCACTGCCACCCGGCTCGTATCCGTGATGCTCTTCTGAAAGTCGGAGATGAGATAGAGTGCACCACGACCATTCTCCACAGAACGCAAAGCAGACTGCTGGCGCTTGATGACCTGCGACAACCGGTGCACCACCGGCGTCTGTTGGATCTCATCTATCAGGGTCAAGGCCTCATCCTTGCCTACCAACCTTTGGTGCCGGCCCTCAAAGTCATGCGTCAGCACCTGAAACAAGGACGCATCTCCGTACGCCGTCACCACACTTTTTGCCTTTTCTTTGGCTTTCTCAATCAAGGGCACATCCTTGTCCAGCGCACTCATACTAAAGCTATTATCCACAAACACACTGACCACCTTGGGAAGCGCGGTCGCGCGCTTCCCATACGGGATAAATGGCCAAGCAAAGGCAAAGACCAGGCCGGCCACCGCCAACATACGCAGGAATAAAACCAGCAAATTGCGAAGTCGCGATCGCGTACTCGTCTCCTCTTTCACCTCACGCAAAAACCGCACATTGCTAAACGGCACCCGCTTGAATCGCCGGAAATAAAATAAATGTATAATCACCGGAATGGCTACGGCCAACAGTGCCCACAGTAATCCCGGAAACATAAAATGCATCTGTCTTCTTTTTCGCGCAACTGTTTAGCTACAAATCCCACCCGAATCAGCGCACGGGCGCCCAAAGTTAGTCAAACGCTATAATACCGCAAAGGTTGAGCTTCCTCCGGCATCTCGGCCCGTCTCGTTCGCTTACCTGTCAAATAGAGAAAAGTTTGCGGCGTGACCGCCGCGAGGTTAGAACTTCACCAGCCATCTAACCTATAAGGTTTCCAAAACGGTTTGAGATTTGGGATCTAAACAGTTACCAGGAAGTACCGATTAGCCTTTTGCCGGCGCCCGCCGGCAAAATATTCCTTCCAACCGCGCTAATTGGAATGAGCAATCGTGTCGCTCCTGACGGAGCTAAATTATTGGGAAGCAGACACTATTACAAAGGTACAGCTCCTACGGAGCTTACTAAACTTGTAGCTGTTTAGCTGCTCCTGTTTTTAGGGGAAAAATAGGCATTTTCGTGGATGTCGAACTTTGTTGCATGAATAGGTAAAAAAGAAAACCTTGCTTTGCTTTGCAATGCCTTGCCTTGCCTTGCCTTGCCTTGCCTTGTCTTGCCTTGCATTGCCTTGTCTTGTCTTGCATTGCATTGCATTGCTTTGCTTTGCTTTGCCGTCGGCTTTAGCCGACGGGAACGGGAACGGGAACGGGAACCGAAAAGATTATCCAAACCTATGAATCTAATCGCCTTGCATTACATTGCCTTGCCTTGTCTTGTCTTGCATTGCATTGCATTGCATTGCATTGCTTTGCTTTGCTTTGCCGTCGGCTTTAGCCGACGGGAACGAAAAGCAAAAAGAAATTAGGGGCTTTAGCCCCGTCAGCCGGCCAAGTTCCAGGGCAAAAGCCAGGTGGGTTTACATCCTTGTAGGCAGTGGTTCGGCAAATCAGCCAAAAGCCCAACCCACATTGCAAGCTCCGTAGGAGCGAAACTTGCCAAACCGCGACATTCCCACGACTTGTCCCAAACCCGATCGTAACGAGTATAAATCCCCCAAACTCCCAAAATAGAGACGATTGTATTAAATTCGTGCCCTGTCTATGTCCATTACACACCCAAACACTTGCCCCAACTGCGGACACAATGCCGGTCAGGGACGCTTTTGCCCCCATTGCGGACAAAAGCGTGAAATCTCTCCGCTCTCGGTCCGGGCACTGCTGGGGGAGTTTTTTAGCGTGGTGTTCAATGTGGACAATATCTTTTTCAGGACCTTGCGAACCGCCATCTTCCCAGGACGCCTCGCCAAAGAATACATTGCAGGCAAACGAAAATCCTATCTGGCACCACCGCGGTTTTTCTTTATCACCTGGTTGCTTATGGCCACCGCTTCTCTTCCCTACTTCTCGATGGACTCCAGAGAGAGAGATAATAACCGGAGCTTGGTGGAAATCATCACCAAAAGTTTGCCGGAGGATACCAACCGTACAGACACGACGGCAAAAGGAGCCAAGTCCAATGCAAATTTGGCGCTGGATATTAATTTTTTCGGCTTTGCCCGGCACCACATCCACTTGGTACCGGATAGCCTGGCCCGGTACCCCGCCACCGGTGACACCCTATATATCAGCTACAACGACCTGCAGTTGTCACCCGACTCTATCATACGAAAATATCAAATACACTCCCGCAGGGACCGCTTCGCCATCCGGCGCATGCAACGACTCAACACTACTTACCGGGATTTACCCGGATTCCTGGGACACAATATCATCTGGCTGGTAGTAGCCAATGTGCCCATAGCAGCATTGATTCTTTGGCTCCTCTACCACAAAAAGCACGCTTACTACATCATCCACGTGATCTACGTCCTGTATATGTACGGAGTCTTCTTTGCTATCCTGGCTCTGTTTTTCTTAAGTGACTTGTTGCCGGGCATCGCCGGCACCTTGTTGCCACCCATACTGCTATTGGGCATTCCCCTGTATTCTTTTTTCAGCATGCGCAATTTCTATACGGACGCACACCACAAAACAATACGCTGGGTCATCTATCTCGTGCTGGATTTCTTGTGTTTTGTGACACTCCTGGCGCTATACTTAACACTCAGTTTGTTGTTGTTTTGATTGCACACGGCCTTGCCTGCCAAAATCAATCCAGCACCACGGGCAAAAAAGGCTCCGGGTGGATCTCAGGCAACAATGCATCTCGATGCACCATGATAGCGATGGTCTTCATTAAAAAGTAGCGTTCCGACATATAATAATAGCCCTGGACACCGGCGCGCGTGCCCCAGGAGTTTTTGACGATATAGTACAAATTGCCCTTCTGGTCCCGTGCCTTGCCGGTAATATGCATGAGATGGTCGTCCGTAGTAGTCCAGTTTTCAAACCATTCCTGCCGCTTGGCCTGACCGGCAGGCAATTCATCAATGGGGGGCTCCAGATTTTCTTCCTTTGACGTCTTGGTGGCGGTGAGCACGGCGATGCCATGCTTGGAGTCAAAGCCCGGCTCGCTGACATCACCGTCCCAAGAGACCGTGTAGCCATGTTCGAGGGCATAGTCCACCTGCTTTTGCAGCAAGTCCAGCGGAATATTGTAGTAGAGCCCGTTGGAGAAATTGTCCGGAATCTCCAGGACAAAATAAGTATTAAAGGGATGGTGTGTAAAAGACGTCAGCTCAATGTATTGGTGCGCATCAAAACGCACCGCCTTGGCAAAAGAAGCCGGCGTATAACGGCGCCCTTTGTATTCAAAGTGCTCCGGCACAGGCCCCAGGTAAGCATCCAGAATGGCCTCAAATCCCCGTTGCCAATACGGCGAGGGCTTTTGGGCCGCCAACACGCCATCGAGATAGTGCTTAAGCACGGCGGCCAGCTCCCGGTGATCATATTGAGTCTCGCGGAGCGGGCGCCCGTCGTATGCCGACTGCGGAACGATGCCATGATGATGCATCGCGCGCATAAAGTCATGTGCCAGCCCTCCTTCCGAAAAATTGGCCTTCCCCTGCCGGAGAATATAATTGCGGGCTTTGTCCAGATAAATGTAACGGACGACAAACATCTCCGATAAGTCGAAGACCTGCTCGTTGAGCCGCAACGCCTCGGACTCCATAAATGAGGCCGTGGAGTAGGACCAGCACGTACCGGTAATGTCCTGACTTTTGACTGGTGTATTCTCCAGATTGATGAGATCGGTAAACTGTAGCTGGGCCCGGGCGGAGACCAACAAAAAGCACAAAAGAGATGATAAAATGGTAACTGTCCGGGTACTCCTGTTTTTAGCACAATAACAACGGGTACCAAAACAGCTATACAAAATGAAACTTCTCATGACCGGTAGATTGATAGTTGCAGTACGCCGACAGGATGTTCTTCGTGGAATGGTGACTAGGACCGTTGCGCCCGGAGTACCTCGGCCATACGAGAACCAATATTAGCGGGCGACTTGACGACATGTACGCCACATTCTTCCATGATCTTCATTTTGGCAGCTGCTGTGTCGTCTTTACCGCCGACAATCGCGCCGGCATGGCCCATTTTACGTCCCTTTGGAGCCGTCTGACCGGCAATAAAGCCCACAACCGGCTTGGTTCCGTGATCGCGGATATAACGCGCCGCCTCGGCCTCCATGCCGCCGCCGATTTCACCGATCATAATGATCCCCTCTGTGTCGGGGTCATTCATGAGCAATTCGACCGCTTGCTTGGTGGTAAGGCCCAACACCGGGTCACCGCCGATTCCAATACAAGTGGACTGCCCCAAACCGGCCTTGGTCACCTGATCAACCGCCTCATAAGTCAGCGTGCCGGAACGGGACACGATACCTATGTGCCCCTTGCGATGAATAAAGCCCGGCATGATACCGACTTTGGCCTCACCCGGGGTGATGACGCCGGGACAGTTGGGCCCAACCAAGGTGACATCAAAGTCTTTGATAAACTCCTTGGCGCGGACCATATCCTGGACGGGAATACCCTCCGTGATACATACAATGACACCAATACCTGCTTCGGCGGCCTCCATGATGGCTTCGGCGGCAAAGCGCGGCGGCACAAAAATGATGGACACATTGGCACCCGTCTGCTTGACGGCCTCATCCACCGTGTGGAACACAGGCCTGTCCAAATGAGTTTGCCCGCCTTTCCCGGGCGTAACTCCCCCCACGACATGGGTGCCGTATTCGATCATTTGAGTGGCATGGAAAGTGCCTTCTTTACCGGTAATTCCCTGAACGATTACGCGTGAGTCTTTATTTACGAGTACAGACATGGCAAAGTGTTAATGCGTTTCGATGACAAATACCTCTTCGCCCGGACGCTTGACGAAGTATTTTTCCCGGGCAAATTTTTCCAGGTTGTGGTCAAAATTAGCCTTTTCGCGCCTGATTTTGTCAATATGCGACCTGTAAAAGCGCTTCTCCTTTTCCAATCGCTTTACTTCCCTGTTCAATTTGTAAATGTTGTAAATATTGTACTTGGAGAACACCAAAAAAAAGATGAAAAAGAGCACAATGGCCAGAACATAGCGGTTTTGCAGCCGCTTGGGAATCTTGTCAATATACTTTTGAAACGGATTGATGAAGGGCATGGCAAAGAGTTGAGAGTTACTTTACTTTAAGTATTTAGGTGTCCTTGGTACCTAAACAGGTACTCATTTTTTGAGCAGTTCTTTTCCGTAGAAGACAGCCCCGTCGCCCAGTTCGTCTTCGATGCGCAGCAGTTGATTGTACTTGGCGATCCGGTCAGATCGCGAAGCAGATCCCGTCTTGATCTGTCCCGTATTCAGGCCGACCGCCAAGTCGGCAATAAAGCTGTCCTCGGTCTCGCCAGAACGATGGCTGATGACGGAGGTATATCGGTGCCGGGCGGCCAGATTGACCGCATCAAAGGTCTCAGACAGTGTACCTATCTGATTCAGCTTGATCAGGATCGAGTTGGCGACGGATTTTTTGATGCCCTCGCGCAACCGGCTGACGTTTGTAACAAAAAGATCATCACCGACCAATTGGATTTTCTTGCCCAGCTTGCGCGTCATGAGCTTCCAGCCCTTCCAATCGTCCTCGGCCAACCCGTCTTCGATGGAGAATATGGGGTACTTGCTGACCCAGTCCGCCCAAAACTCTACCATTTCCTCCGGTGAGAGTTTTTTGCCGGAAGACTTTTTGAGGTGATAGACATTTTCCTCCGGCAGATAGTATTCGGACGATGCGGGATCCAATGCAATGAAGACATCTTCACCCGGCCGGTATCCGGCCGCTTCAATGGCCTTGATGACGGTCTCGATGGCCTCCGTGTTGGATTTCATTTCAGGGGCAAAGCCGCCTTCGTCCCCCACGTTGGTGGAGTATTTCTTTTTTTGGAGGACCTTTTTGAGGCTGTGGAAGACCTCCACTCCCATGCGCAAGGCCTCGGAAAAACTGTCCGCCCCGATCGGCATGACCATAAATTCCTGGAAATCAATATTGTTGTCGGCATGAGAGCCACCATTGAGAATGTTCATCATGGGGACGGGCAAGACATTGGCGTTGGCTCCACCGAGATAGCGATAAAGCGGATCGCCATTTTCGAGAGCAGCGGCACGGGCCACAGCCATAGAAACGCCGAGGATCGCATTGGCACCAAGGCGGCGCTTGTTGGGCGTACCGTCCAATTCGATGAGAAAGTTGTCAATTTGGCGCTGAGCAGATACTTCCATGCCGATCAGCTCGTCGGCGATGATTTCATTGACGTTGAGGCAAGCTTTGCGGACGCCCTTTCCGTTGTACCGGTCCTTATCGCCGTCACGAAGCTCGACAGCTTCGTGCACGCCGGTAGATGCGCCAGATGGGACGGCCGCCCGGCCGATCCATCCTTCTTCGGTGAGCACTTCCACTTCTACCGTGGGATTGCCCCTGGAATCCAGGATTTCACGGGCGAAAACATCGAGAATGGCACTCATGGGTTTCAATTAGCTGGTTAGAGGCGGGGATCACCCGGGCAAAGATAGGAGGAATGGGGATAAAAAAAGCGATTTTGCTCTGGCAAAATCGCTTTAATTTTCTTTGAAATTGGGGCCTATTTCCCGCCCTGCAGCTCATCTTGCCAGGCCTTGAGTTCATCCCATTTGCCGGCGGCAGCCAACTCGGCTTGCTTGGGCCAGGTGCCGGGATCATGGGTGGCAAACTGACTGCCGGCCTCGGTGAGCCAGGCTTTGATCGTCTCCGGCTCCGTAGCAGCCAACTGGGCAAAAGTGGTCACCCCGTGACTGTTGAGCACTTCCTCAATCT
>JALVEF010000466.1 GCA_027031185.1 Saprospiraceae bacterium | reverse complement strand
CCCCGGCAGGGGCGTATTCAACGCGAAGCATTCAACGCGCCAGCGTTTCAACGTCTCGCACATACTAGCCCAAAGTGTGGGGCAAATATCGTTTATCCAGTAAAAGGCTAATGCGAAAGGGGTCAGTCCAAATCAGCAAAGCAAGTAAGTGCGGGACGGTTTGATGGTCCAAGATCAGCGGTCAAAGGTACAGCATCAGGGGTGCGTGCAAGCCATTTCAACGCGCCCCGGCAGGGGCGTATTCAACGCGAAGCATTCAACGCGTCAGCGTTTCAACGTCCCGCACATACTAGCCCAAAGTGTGGGGCAAATATCGTTTATCCGGCAAAAGGCTAATCGGTATTTCCAAACTTATTTGGAAGTACGTGAGGGCGTAGGACTGATTAGCTGAACCACTGCCTTACAGGAGCGAAACCCCGCGCCCCCCTAAAGGGGGCGCAAACTTTTTACTGTTTGGTCAGTATCCCGCTTGCGGTATGGTCGTTGATGCGGAGTGTGAAGTAGTATAGTCCGGATGTGGGGAATATATCCGGGGGGATGCGGACTTCTCCTGTGGCGCCGGCCGTTCGTCGGCGGACATCATACAGGATTTTGCCTTGGGGTGAATAGATGCGTAAGTGGAGATTGCCCGATTGGGGGCTCTTGTATTGGATCAGGAACTGTTTGGAGAAGGGATTGGGTACTGCGCGTGCGCGCAGTGTGGTTTCGGCCGGTGGTGCGTGGAGTGCGGTCAATGTATCTACCACAATGATGCCTACGGCCGTGTCGGTGTTCATACAGGCGTCGCGGGCTACAAAGCGGACGGCGATGCTGGTGTCTGTACAGGAACTTGATACGTAGTCATGTGACCAGAAGGTGGCGGCCTGACAGTCGTCAATGGCCTGGGCGTTGCCGCGTGCCAGGAGCCAGGTGTCAATATCGGCTGTGGGCATTTGGCCGTTGAGGCAGTGGAGTATGAGTGTGTCCGGATAATGAACGAAAGTGGGGGGCGTGGTGTCCAGAAGCGAGAAAGTGGCGGCGAATTGAATGGAAGTTCCACACGTGGTGTCGGTGGCGGTGAAGTGTACGGTGGCGGACTTGTGGCATGGCGTGCCGGTAAGGGTGGTAAAGTCATCGGTCCAGGTCAGGGCAGTATCGGGTGTGACGCCGGCGCCGGCATGATTGGTGAGCCATTGATTGAGGCTGTCTTGCAGGCCGATGCAAGAATAAATCGTGCGGTCTTGGGCCGGTGTGGTGAGATGGAGCTGGCAGTTGATGTCACTGAGCACGGTGATGCGGATGACGTCTTCAAAGGTGGCATAGACATTTAGATTGGCCAGTCCGTTGGTGTCAATGGCTACAAAGCGGAGGATGTAGGTGCCGGTATCCGGGAAAAAAACCTGTGTCGTATCGGCCAGACTGTCTGCAAAGGTGACGGGTGCCGGCCCATCCATTTGTACCCACTGAGTGGCGAATATGCCCGGGGGATTGGTCGTGCCGTTGTGCTCTACGCTGCCGGTCAAGAGGAGAGAAGAAGAGTCAATGATGGTGTCTTGTCCGGCGCTGGCGATATAACCGGTGGTGGTCTGGGGCCAGGGCCAGGAGGGATTTGTGGGGAAGAAGCGCCGCATCAGGTCAAAGCGTGCTTCCCAGTATCCGGGCGGGCTGTCGGCGTGCTTGCCAATGAGGTTGTGATAGTGTAGGAGGGGGCCGTCATGTTGATTTAGGGCGGTGTAGATGGTCTCGGATGGACTGATGTCGTCCATCAGGCTGACGGCGGTCAGGATGGGGCCGTGATAGCGCTGCATGCTGTTGACGACGTCGTAGTATTTGACGGCCTTGAGGATGCGGTCGCGGTCCACGGGGTCATTGAGTGCATATTTGATGTAGAGCGGAAAACCGCTGGGGCGGTTGTATTTGAGTCCGTTGTGTTGGGCCAGTACGGGTGCATTGGCGATGACCAGGTTGATGCGCGGGTCAATGCCGGCAAATAGCATGGCCAGTCCCGCGCCCTGGCTGTCACCATAAGCGCCGATGTGGGCGCCTTCAAAGTCGTCTCGTGTTTCCAGATAATTAAGCAGGCGCATAGCGCCGGCCATCGCCCAGCGATAATAAACGGTATCACTGACGGCGATGTCGGGTGTATAGACGAGGTCGTCCGGTATGATGGAGTCCATAGGCGCCGAGTGAATATTGAGTGACAAGACAATGGCGCCAGTGTATTCCGCCATTGGCGGGTCGGGTGTGGTCGTCCAGGTATTGCCGAAAGCGGGAAACTTAATCATGGCGGGGAAGGGGCCATCGGTGTCGGGTATGGTCATATAGGCATAGACGCGTCGCCCTTCGATATTGGCCAGGTCAATGCGGTATGTGGTGGAATATTGGGCGGTGACGGTGGTGTCCTCTTCGATGTGAACGTCCATGGGCAGGCTGTCCACCATGGCGCGGATATTGTCCCAGTAGGCATCAAAATCCGGGGGGAGCGGTTCGACGGGTTTTAGCGCATACCTGCCGGTGATGGCCGAAATAGTAAAATACGTCGTATCGTCCGTGTGCAGGTGGAAGAAGTAGTTGCCGGGACTACCGGGGAGAAAATTCACGGTGCGTTCGGATCCGGAGTCGAGGGCGATGGTGCCCGATTCGATGGGCGGTAAATAGGGGGATTGTTCGATGGTATATTGGGCGACCAGGCTGGTGTCGGCATGAATGGTATAGCGAAAAGTGTCACCCGGGGCGTATTCTTTGAATTGGGCGCCGGTCAGGTCAAGGCGAATTTGGGACTTGCCGGCAAATGCGGCCGTGAGCAAAGCGCCCGCCACAAACCATAACCTAAGTAAAGTAAATCGGTACTTTGTAGTCATCAAATAGTAGGCTAAGAGATTGAAATACAATGCAGTCCGTGGCGAACGGTAGCCAATAAAAGTAAGCTCTTGGGTAAGTTGTCCGGCACAGGACATACAAAGAAACAGGAAAAATATGAATGTTGTTTTAATTGCCCCGGACTTACCCGGGCAGGCGGGCCAATGTCAATGGCTATACTCAAAGCGATTCGTTTTGGGGACGGTAAGAATATCGAACAAGGAACACCGATTTGAGATTTTAGAAGGAATCCCTGAGCTAATCGAACCGTGGTCACTGAGCGCTGCACTGAGCCTGTCGAAGTGCGAAGTCGAAGTGCCCACTTCTCAAATCTTCATTCGTTAATCGGTGTTCGACATCCCCAAGTCCCAAACCTGTTCGTAACGAGTATAACAACTTGAAAAAGACCTATCCACGGGCGTGGATAGGTCTTTTTCAGCTATTGGTGCGGACGGAGCTTAAAGCTTAATCAGCTCGGCTTCGATGTCGTACTTTTTGATGATTTCGGAAGCGAAACGGAAGTGGCCTTTGGGCACGACCAGAAAGAATGAACCGCGCTTCATTTTGGCCACGGTGCCGAGGAGCTTCCACTTGCTGGCCAGTTTGGCGGGTTCATCGGTTTTGAGGGCAATCTCAAAATAGTCCTTGCGCCCGCGCTTGATACCGGTCACATCGGGAACGTACACATCGCTTTGGTCCGAGTTTTTGCGCACGAGTTTAGAGGGCGACTCGTATCCTTCCAACAAGTCGGCGCGCACTTCGTCGTAGCCCTTTTTCTCCACGAGCTCGGCTACGGTTTGGATGATGTCTGTGTTTTCTTCTTTGGTTGCGGTAAGCATAGCACTGTTTTGAGGTCAAAAATCCGCCGCAAAGTTAAGACAATTTGTCAGAAAAAGAAAGAAAAGGCACTGTTATTCAGGCTTTTTCGTGCTTTTGGGTACGAAAAAGGCGTAAAAACAATGTTAGGAGACGGGTATGGCAGAAATCAGCTCAGATTGTGGCTGATCAGCTTCAAAAATTCCTGTCGCGTCTCCAGTTTTTGAAATTCGCCTGTAAATGCCGATGTGACGGTGGCGCTGTTTTGTTTTTGGACGCCGCGCATCATCATGCACATGTGGTGGGCTTCGATGACTACGGCAGTACCGTAAGGCTCCAGGACAGTGTCCACGGCATGCAGGATTTGCCTGGTGAGACGCTCCTGCACCTGGAGGCGGCGTGCAAAAACATCTACGACGCGGGGGAGCTTGCTCAGGCCGACGATTTTGCCGTTGGGAATGTAGGCGATGTGTGCTTTGCCATAAAAGGGGAGTAGATGGTGCTCGCAGAGTGAGTATAGTTCGATATCCTTGACGATGACCATCTCGTTGTGTGATTCGTTGAATAGGGCACCACGCAAGATTTCTTCGGCGTCCATGCGGTATCCTTGTGTGAGAAAATGCATCGCTTTGGATGCGCGGGCAGGTGTTTTGACCAGGCCTTCACGGTTGGGATCTTCTCCTGCTTTTATGATGATTTCCCGGTAGTCCGGAACCATCGCCAGCTTGTCTTTCTTCGTCATTTTTGTGTTAGTGATTGTACCGGCTACTTAACCAATTTCCCCCTCCATTGTTCTCCCGTCCACTGTCCCGGAGAAGACAATTACGGCGCGTTTCCCGCTGCCAAATCCTCTGCAGCCGATGCGACGAATTTGCCGGCGGCAATAGAAGCCACAGGGGGGCGTTATAAGAAAAACCGGAATCATCCGACTCACAAAACCGTGGGCCCATGACATATCGTTACGCACTTTTGCTCATTGTGATGCTTATCGCCGGGGCCTGTACGCGCCGACAGGCAAAAATGGTACTGCCTGCTTCGACGGATACGGAGGCTGCGTTTGACTACTGGATTCATACGCCCATCCACCCGCAAGCTGACCAAAAAGTGAGCTTCCGCGCCAAAGTATCAGACCGATCCGGGATTGTCAAAGCGGCGCTGTACGTCTATGAATACCGGCTGTATCGCGATGCGTCCGGTCTGCCATCCAAAAAACGCAAACCGCTCGGCACGTGGGATTTGCAGAAGACGTGGCGGTTCGCAGAACCGAAGCAGGAGATCGAGCTAAGCTATACGATGCCCAAGCCATTTGGCAATGCCACCAACGTGGAATATATCTTCCAAATCACCAACAGCCAGGGCATAGTCTCGTCCCGTTTTGCCAGCTTTGATGCCGGTGATTCGCCCTGGCCCAAAGATAAAATACTGCTGTATTCCACTTCGCCGGAATGGATGGACCGCACGATCAATATTGCTTTCATTAAGGACAAGGACTTTGGCAATGACTGGGCCGGCTTTTTGAAAGATGTGGAGCACTTGGTCTATGACGGCTATCACCAAAACAATATGATCAAGGCGCACAAAGACAAATGGGCTTTCTATTACACGATGACGGAAGCCAACGGCTACGACATCGCCTATGCGACGTTGCGCAAGGAGATATTTCCCGACATATTGACGGAACACCGGATTGAAGGTATTGATGCTTTTGGTCTGCTACACCGGCAAGTGTATAAAGACGGCGCCTACCTGATGGGCAATGTGACTTTCTTGTCTGACAATCTATTCACCTCCGAAAGCTATAATATCGGGACGGCCGTGCACGAAACCGCGCATGCCGTTTTTAATCTCAGCGATGAATACGAGGGCTGTGTGTGCTATCAGCCGGTCACCGGAGCGAATATGTTTCAAACGGAGGCGGGTTGTGATGCCTTCAACAAACGCCGGAAGGTGGCGGCAGGCCAGTGCACACCCGTGAAAAATTATCAGGGTGATACGTGGTACATGGCCGAGCGCAATGTGTACTTCCCGACGGAGGAGGCGTGTCATCAATTTGCCACTACTCATGGCTACGGGACGGACGATTGTACGATGTTTATCAGTGCTTCCAACCAGGTCAGCTACCGGTCCGAAAGCGGCTTGTGTATCATGCAGGACGATGGCGACGCGATCATCCGCGACTTCGGGGATGTGTGTAGCTTCCTGATCGAAGATATGTACCGGGACCTGGAGACGACAACGGCCTCGTATGCGCCGGCAGAGGTCAAAGAAAATATCTTTGGATACAGGAAGGTCGTGTTGTTGGAATTTTCGCGTGATGGGGAGAAGATTAAGGCGCGCGTGGTGGACATCCATCCCGGAATACCGGATAAACGTTGGTCCAGCCGCCGGGCGCTGACGTTGGACTTTTGTCGTAAAGACAAGTCGGTCATCCTCCAGCTCAATATCAACGCCCCGCGTATGGCCTATGTGCACAATTGTTCGGACGGCGATCTCATCAAGTGGTTGCACGGGGCTAAGACGTATATCCAGGTACCCTATACGGCCGACTTGTCCCTGTTGCAATGCAAAATCAACTTTTCTCCCCCGGACCTGCCGGCCGGCGACGCCCGCACGCTCCCAACCATCGAGGTGGATCTCTCCGCCCAACTTCAACAGCAGATCAAACGTATGAAGAAGAAGCGCGTCAATTGAATGACCGGGACCGCCGTGCGTATGAAAGCGGGTTGGATTTTTTTGTTATATTGAGGAATCGGAGAACCGAGGAACCGAGGAATTGAAGAACCGGAGAGTTGAAGAACCGATAAGCTGGGGCTAATGGAGTAAGCTCATAGTCAAGTACTTATGAAGAAAAAGCGCAATGACTTTATCCATCATCCGGTCTATCCGGGAGGGCTTCGTGCGCTGCGGCAATATCTGGCCACACACCTGGTCTATCCGCAGGCGGCGTTGCAACATCGCATCGAAGGCGTGGTGCATGTCAAATATGTGGTCAATGACAAGGGCGAGGTGATAGATGCCCGCGTCTTGCATGGCATCGGCTATGGTTGCGATGAGGAGGCTCTGCGCCTGGTGCGGAGCTTGCGTTTTGAGGTAAAGAAAAACCGGGGCCTGAAGCTGAAATTCAATAAGAAAATAAGGGTAAAGTTTAAGCTGCCTTCGGCAGCTTTGGGTCCCGCGCTGTCTTATACGGTGACTAAGTCCTCCGCTCAGCGTGATGATGAAGAATCCGGGGGAGGGTATTCGTATGAGATTGGGTATTGAAGCGGACGCTTTAAGTATTTCGCTACGGCACGCTCTTCGGTTCGGTCACCTTAATAAAAGGAACTGTTTGGGTGCCCGCTGTTTTTGTGCTAAAATGGCCTTTTTTGCAAAAACAGGAGCATCTAAATAGCTACAAAAAAAGAAAGCCACCCGGTTGGGGTGGCTTTCTTTGCAATAGCGCAAGTTTGTATCAGAAGTTGTCAACCAGGACGGAATCGTCGTAAGGGTTGATAATGTCAAAGGTGCCGTCGCTATTCCGAACCACCTTAATGACATTCCTAAAGACAAAACCGCCGTCAATAGCGTAATCGGGGTCGTCAGATGTGATTAAAGCATCCGCGGGTGCAGAGAAAGTTTCCACGTTGGCGGAGCCAAGGCGCTCAGCCGTAATTATGACTGGAAACTCAATGGTCCCCGATGATGGACGCACGTGATTTTCGTAGAGGTTTACCCACATATAGTATTCGGGATCTCCAGGAAAATCAGCAGTGGAGATGGACTCAGGGCAAGCACCGGTAGCGGCGCTATATA
>JALVEF010000465.1 GCA_027031185.1 Saprospiraceae bacterium | reverse complement strand
ATGGAACAAGAACCGCCTCCTCCTGACCACCCGCTATATCAACTGGACAACTGCCTGATCACGCCCCACATGGCGTGGTCGTCCATCGAAGCCCGCACCACGCTGCTCGCCCGCACGGCTGAAAATATTCGAAGCGTGTTGGTTGAGGGGTGATTACATGCTTTGACAGACGCTTATTTGTATGTAACCCGACTAAAAGCAATGGGGCCGATGCGCACATGCAGGCGGGCCACATCTTCCGTCTGCACGCGTTTAAATTGAGTCGGCAGGCCCGTTGTCGTCTCAATAGCCGCCAACGCCACCTTGGGCAAGGCCGCAACGGGCGATTGGCTATTCACAGGAGGCAGCAAAGACAACAGCCGGAAAGCCTTCCGTAACCCCGTATTTTCCCCTTCATTTTCTACGCGGAAATCCCGCTGCGGCAGTGGGTTGCCAGCCGTGGTTTGCCGATGCCGTTGCGCAAAGGCTTCAAGCAAAGCGGAATCGTCCTCCGAAGGAGGAAAGACCACCGGCTCCACGGGTAAGGCCGTTTCGGTCAAGGCCATTTGCGCCGCTTCTTCCGTAAGAGAAGAAAGAGTTTGCGCGGGCTGCGCCCGCGCGAGGTGCGTGATACCGGTATGGGGCGTACGTGCGCCGCCTTCCTTCGGCGATCCCGAAGGAAGCGTCACGCGAGGCGATGTTGCAGGAGTGTGTGCAGGTGCCATAACCACAGCGGGAGTCCGGTCCGGCGACGGGACAGGGGCCTCATGGAACGGCGGTACGCGATGCACCGGACGCTTCACTTCATCCGCAAGACCGGGAGAGACAACTACACCACCGGATGAAGTACGGGAATGCACCGGAAGCGAATCGGCACCGGCAACACCGCCTGTGGCAGACAGTGTAGTGCCGGGTGAATTAGGGGCATCAGAAAAGCCCGGTTTGACCGGTGGGAGTTGTTCAACAGCAGGCACATGGGCCACAGCGGGAGCAGAGCCGCCGGGGCCGAAAGGACGCCAGAGAAACAAAAGCACGGCCGCCAAAACCAATGCCGCGGCAGCGGCATAAACTTTATAATTGAAGCGAAGCACGGGCCGGCGCTTAAGCCGATCCTTGGCGGGAAAGGACAGGTCTTCGGGATGCAAACGCACCATTTGGTACAAGCGGCGGGTACGGGACACGACGGGCGAGCGCTGCATGAGGGCCTGAAGCCGGCGGCGTTCACGCGGCGTCAAGTCGCCCTCTAATTCGGCAATAAGCAGGCGATCCAACAATGGCAGCTCAATGGCAGGCGCTTTGAGATCGTCCTTGGGAATGCGGTGTAGTTCCGGTTCGAGATATATCATTTGCATTTGTTCCAGCTCGTCGCGCAAATGCGGATGTCTGGCCAGGAAGTCCTGCAACGCCTGCTGCCGGGCTTCGGAGAGACGGCCTTCGAGAAAATCAAGGAACCAAGCTTCGTAGTTTTGCTCATTGATCATGCCGAAATCCCTTTGGCGGTGAGAAAATTTTTTAAGGCGCGCCTGGCACGGTAGATATAGACTTTGACTTGTGCTTCGCTCAGGCCGGTCATTTGGCCGATCTCGGCATAAGTCAAAGACTCGTAGTCGCGCAACAAGACCACAATACGCTGAATATCAGGCAATTGTGTCAGGGCGACATCCAGGAGTTTGCTGGTGCGGGCGGCAGGATCTTCGGTAATGTTTTGGTCGGGTACGGTATCATACAAGTCCATGCGCCTGTGCTTGCGCCAGTGGTCTATAAGCAAGCGATTGATACTGGTAAAGAGATAGGCGCGGGCAGCCGGCGCTTGCACATCCTTGTGGCGCTGCCAAAGCCTGAGAAAGGCTTCCTGGACGAAGTCCCGGGCGAGGTGCTCGTCCTGTTTGCAAAGCTTGACGGCAAACCGGTAAAGGCGATCTGCCCACAAGTCCACGGTCCGGTTGTATTCTTCGACGGTCATAGGCGCGCGCTGTGATTTACGGCCACAACACCGATGAGACGGTTATGAGGCGGGATAGTTACAGCGCGGAGGCACAATCAACGAGTGGCCCAGAAATAGAGGAGCAAAATCACAATGAGCGTAATGACAGAGACGATGGTAAAGAACCGCGTCATGTCCTTTTTGTCCATCTCCTCAATGCGATCTTTCTTTTTCTTCTTCGGCTTTTTCATCGGTGCAGGTTTTAATCCTTTGACGTGCCAAGATAGCTTATTTTGGGCAAAGGAAAAAGTCCGGGATGAAAAAGACGGCATCAATCCAGGCCGTATTGCTTGATTTTGCGGTAGAGCGTGCGCTCGGAGATGCCCAGGTCACGGGCGGCATCGCGGCGCCGGCCGCGATGTTTTTCCAAGGCTTTGGCGATGAGTTCGCGCTCCATATCTTCGAGAGATAGCGACTCTTCGACGATTTCGGCCTTTTGGTATTCGGCGCGCATGTCGGGTGTGACTACCTTGGCAACGACAGGCTCGGATGTGGCAGCGGAGGACGGCAGGACTTCAATGTGCGGGGCTCCCGGCAGACTGATATTGGGGGCGACATCCTCCGTGTGCAGGAGATCGGCATCGGGCATGCGCAGGTTGTTGGATTTGACCAGCTCGACCACAAGCCTTTTGAGTTGATTGACATCTTTTTGCAGCTCCAACAGAATCTTGTAAAGCATTTCGTTTTCTGGGCTGCCATTTTCGAAGACGGGCACCGGCATATTGGTGCGCACAATTTCCGGCTTTACCTTGATCAGATCTTCGCGCCCCAGCAGGCGTTTTTCGGACAAGACGGACAATTGCTCGGCAAAGTTTTTCAACTCGCGAATATTGCCGGGCCAGGAGTAGTTGACAAGCAGATTTTGGGCCTCTTCGTCCAGCTGGACCGGGGTCATGCGGTAGCGCTCGGCAAAGTCGGCGGCAAACTTGCGAAACAGGAGCAAAATGTCTTCGCGGCGCTCTTTGAGCGCGGGGATGTGAATGGGCACAATACTGATGCGATAGTACAAGTCGCGGCGAAACTTGCCCTGCCGGACGCGCTCCAATAAATCCACATTGGCCGCCGCAATAACCCGGACATTGGTCTTGCGCACTACGGAGGAGCCCACTCGAATAAATTCGCCGTTTTCCAGGACGCGAAGCAGAAAAGCCTGCGTGTCCAGGGGCATTTCGGAGATCTCATCCAAAAAGATCGTGCCGCCGTCCACGGTCTCAAAATAGCCTTTGCGCTCGGCAGTGGCACCGGTAAAGGCGCCTTTTTCGTGCCCAAACAGCTCCGAATTGATGGTGCCGACGGGAATGGCGCCGCAGTTGACGGCAATGAAGGGATGGTGCTTGCGCGGGCTGAGCTGGTGAATGACGCGCGAAAAGACCTCCTTTCCCACCCCACTTTCGCCTTTGATCAGAACGGTGAGATCGGAGTCCGCCACACGAATGGCCGTCTCAAGAGCATGATCCAATAACGGGGATCGCCCGATGATGCCGAAGCGGCGTTTGACTTCTTGTATGCTTGGTGTCATGTTTTCTCATATTAGACAATTTCCCCACGCAGGCTGGCACTGGTAGCATCGAGAATGCGCACCCGGACATAATCGCCCTTTTGCAAGCCCTCTTTTTTGGGGAAATTGACGACTTTGTTTTGCGATGTACGCCCTTTAAAGTCGCGTTCCGACCGTCTGGAATCGCCCTCGATCAGTACTTCAAAGACTTTTCCGATGTCGGCGCGATTGTGGGCATACGAAATCTGGTTTTGCAGGCGGATGACCTCCTGCAAGCGGCGCTTTTTCACTTCGGGCGGTACGTCATCCGTGAGCCGTTTTTGGGCCGGTGTCCCGGGGCGCTCCGAGTAAGCAAACATGTAGGCCATGGAAAACCGGGCCTGTTGCATGACTTCGAGCGTTTCGCGATGTTCTTCTTCGGTTTCGGTACAAAAACCCACCATCATATCCGAAGAGATGGCGCAGTCCGGGATGATTTCATAGATGCGGCGAACTTTCGCTTCGTACCAGGGCCGGTCGTAGGTGCGGTTCATCAACTTCAAAATACGGCTGCTGCCCGCCTGTAAAGGCAGATGGATGTACTTGCAAATATTTTCGTGGTCGCGGATGGCGTACAAGACTTCATCGGTGATGTCTTTGGGGTGTGAGGTAGAAAAGCGCACTCGAAGTTGGGGATGGACCCCGGCCACCATCACCAGCAATTGGGCGAAGTTGACGGTCTCGCCGGTCTCGGGATTGGTCCATTTGTAGGAATCTACATTTTGGCCCAGCAGCGTCACATCGCGATATCCTTTTTGAAACAAGTCATCGGCTTCAGCGAGAATGGAATACGGATCCCGGCTGCGCTCACGCCCGCGCGTAAAGGGCACGACGCAGAAGGTACACATGTTATCACAGCCGCGCATAATGGAGATGAAGGCACAGACGCCATTGTCGTCCAGGCGTACCGGCATGATGTCATCATAGGTCTCGGTGCGGGAGAGAAAGACGTTGATGCCCTTTTCGCCGCCTTCGACGGCCGGGATGAGCGCCGGCAGGTCGCGGTAGGCATCGGGCCCGACGACGAGGTCCACAATTTCGACTTCTTCCAGGAGGCTTTTTTTCATCCGTTCGGCCATGCATCCGAGGACGCCGATTTTGACATGAGGCTTTTTGCGTTTGATAGATTCATAATAGCGGAGCCGCTTTCGCACCGTCTCTTCGGCTTTTTCGCGGATGGAGCATGTATTGACCAGGATCAAATCGGCCTCTTCGATATCTCGGGTATTGCCGTAGTCCATGGAGCTGAGGATGGAAGCCACGATTTCGGAGTCGTTGAAGTTCATCTGACAGCCATAGGACTCGATGTAGAACTTCTTGGTATGTGCGGAACGACTCTCTTGCTGCAAGGCGGAGCCTTGCAAATGTTCGGGCATCTGCTCCTTGCTGGTGGTCACTTTTATTTCCCTGGAATCAATTATCATGGGTGCACGGTGTGAAAAAAGTCCGGCAAAGATAGGGATTTTTGGTTAGAAAAATGCCATTTTGGCAGATTAATCAGGGACGTTTCCGTTTAAGTATGTGTGAGCATACAGGCGGGGAGAGTTTCCCTGCTTTGCACAATTTCGCAACATATTCCCCAAGTAGCGGCACGCCGGCCAGTCGGTCGGTACTTCCAAATTTATTTGGAAGCAAGTGAGAGTGGTCGCTGAGCTTGCGCCGCGGTGCAGGCTTCGGCGGGGCTCGGCCCGAGGGCTTCCACTGCGCTCAGTGTGATACACTGAGCCTGTCGAAGTGTTCAAGCGGAGTCGAACCGTCGAAGCTCGGAACCCCCGATTCGCTGAATCTATGCAGCCAGGAATAAAACCTACCGGCGCCTTGCCCGAGAACTTTGCGGGCAGGCGGGGGCTAAAGCCCCAAATTTTCTTTATGCTCTTTACCCGTCGGCTGAAGCCGACGGCAATGTTGTCAGAGTGTGACTGTTTAGGTACCCCCGCTGTTTTTGCGCTAAAAACAGGAGCACCTAAACTTTTATTTAGCCATGTAGGTCGGCTGAAGCCGGTAGCAAGGGCACTTTCCTATCTATTCACGCTACAAACCTGAGGCCTTCCCTTGCGCCCGGCGTCTTTTGTGCCAAATAAATTTGGCACTACCTTCAGCCGGAGCGGCGGCCGGGCGCAGCCGCTTCCTAGTAGCGCCGCACCGGCCGAGCAGTACATCCAAGACCGAGCACAGTGTGCACATCCTGCACAGGGCAAAGACGCAAGGGGACAAATCCAAAACCAGGCAAAGCAAGTATGCGCTGCACTGCGCAACGTCGAAGTGCGGGACCTGTAACCTTGGACCTTTGGTCCATTGACCTTGGACCGTGTACCTTTGACCGTTGGCCTTGTACCCTAAAAAAAGCTCTCACCGCCGCAGCAGTGAGAGCCCCAAAATGAGTTCCCTTGGTGCAAGGGCATTTCTCAATGTTCTACCTTTGCTTCCACGTACAAAATCGTGTACAGCAAAGCCACATACACCACAAACAGCGAAATCAGCATAGTATCGGTTTTTGGTGTGTACAAGCCATACGACCTGTCTCTTGGCGGGGAGTTTTTACGGTGCGAAAAAGGAGGGACAAGTGCCTTAAACCGACGGCGCTTTCATATCTTTGCGCGGAAGTGCATACACCCGAAAGGGCGCAATTATCGTGCCCGTTTTGATGGTCCGGCGGCCGTACTGCCGGCAAAAGCAAACGTATATTGAACCAACCAAATCTATCCCATGCGCATCGGCTTAATCAGAGAAATGAAAAATCCGCCGGACCGGCGGGTGGCCATGAGTCCCGACCAGGCCCGCTATGTGCGAGACACATTCGGCGTGGACGTCTTGGTGCAGTCGTCTTCCGGGCGATGTTATCCTGACGAAGCATATCGCCGCGCCGGCTTTGAAGTCCGGACCGACGTCAGCGAGGCAGATATCCTATTCGGCATCAAGGAAGTACCCATTGATGCCCTGATTCCCGGTAAACGGTACTTCTTCTTCTCGCATACCATCAAGAAACAGGCCTACAACCGGCCGCTGCTGCGTGCCATCCTGGACAAACACATCACGCTGGTGGACTACGAGGCCCTGACAGACAGGCAGGGCCGCCGCCTGGTCGCTTTTGGCGAATTTGCCGGCATGGTAGGCGCACACAACGGCATCTGGACCTATGGTGAGCGCACGGGCGCCTTTCATCTGCCCCGTATGTACACATTTGACCGCTATGAGGATGCCAGGCGCTATTATGCCCAACTACAACTGCCCCCCATGCGCATTGTCGTGACGGGAACGGGCCGTGTGGCCACGGGCGCGGTACGCACATTGCGCGATATGGGCATCCGCCAAGTGACACCGGAGCAGTACCTGCAGGAAGACTTCCACGATGCCGTGTTTACGCAGCTCAGTTGCAAACACTACGTTCGCCCTAAAGGCGACGTAAACTTTCAAAAAGAAGACTTTTATAACCACCCCGACCGGTTTGAATCGGCATTCCTCCCCTATGCCGCCAAAACGGACATTTTCATCAACGGTATTTTCTACGACAAGCGGGCGCCGGCATTCTTTACTTTGGAGGAGATGGCCTCTCCGGACTTCGCCATCCAGGTAATCGCCGATGTGACCTGTGATATCGCCCCGGACGCCTCCATACCTGCCACCATTGAGGCGTCCACCATCGCCGATCCGGTCTTCGGCTTTGACCCGCGCACCGCTACCCAGGTGGCCCCTTACCGCGCCGATGCGGTGGACATGATGACCATTGACAACCTGCCGAGCGAACTGCCCAAAGACGCTTCGGAGCACTTCGGCCAAGCCATCATCCGGCACATCATCCCCGAACTGCTGCATCAGACTGACACGGACATTATCGAGCGGGCCACGGTGACCCGGGACGGCAAGCTGACGGAGCGCTTTGCCTACTTGCAGGACTATGTGGGATGAGAGACGGTGTAGCGGTGTAACGGTGTAGCGGTGTAGCGGTGTGGCGGTGT
>JALVEF010000464.1 GCA_027031185.1 Saprospiraceae bacterium | reverse complement strand
CAGCGCGGGATGCCTACCGGGCCGGGCGACCGGCAAAGGAAATAGAGCGGGAGGCGTGGCAACGGATCGCCGATGCCGGATTGAGACCCGAATACTTTGCACTCGTGGATGGCGACACGCTGTTGCCGGTGGAGCCGGCAACAGCACACCGGTCTGTGGTAGCCATTACGGCCGCTTGGGCCGGGGACGTGCGTCTGATTGACAACATGACCGTATTTCCGTAATGGCGACGCCCGTCGCCATTACGGAAATACTTGTGCGCAAAAAGGCATAGCTTTGCAACCCCAAAACGCCAAACCTTCGTTAATACACCGGAACGAATAATCATCCGGCATGGGGGAGACGGCACGGGAAAAAACGAACGATGATCCGGTACTACACAAGTGATGGGAACAAATTGACCCCTGTTGACAGCCCCGCACCGGGCTGCTGGATCAATATTTGCCCACCCATCAGCCGGGGAGAGCTGGAGTTGATCACCAAGGAGCATGACTTGCCCCCCGACTTCCTGACGGATGCCCTGGACTCCGAAGAACGGGCACGCTATGAAAAGGAAGACGGCGCCAAGCTGATACTCATATCCGTGGCCATCGAAAAGAGCACCGAACGCGAAGGTGAGCCGGATTTTGTGACCGCTCCCCTGGGTATCATTTTGGCCAATGACGATTATGTCATCACCATCGCCAACAATGACAATCCCATCCTCAACCTATTCATCTCCGGCAAAGTGCGGATTGACATCCGGGATCACAAGCTCTTTGTGCTCAAAATCATGGAGCACAATGTCTATCGCTTCCTGGCCAGCCTGCGCAAGCTCAATGCGCGGCGCACGCGCATTGAGAAGGAACTCTACCACTCCAGCCGCAACCGCGAACTGCGCTTACTCCTCTCCATTGAGAAGAGTCTGGTTTACTTTGTGGACGCCCTCAATGCCAACGAACTGCTCAAGCGCAAACTCAAGCGCACGGACCAACTGGAAATCCGCGGGCAGGAAGAAAAAGAAGACCTGTTTGAAGATATCATCATTGATGCCTCGCAGGCCTTGGCGATGGCCAATCTTTATACCGACATCCTCAACGGCACGATGGAAACCTATTCGTCCATAATCTCCAATAATCTCAACTTGATCATCCATCGCCTGACGATCATCACCTTCCTGCTGATGGTACCCACTTTGATCGCGAGCTTCTACGGGATGAACGTCCCCAACGGCCTGGAACACAATCCGTATGCCTTCGCCGGCATCATCCTGCTGTCCATTTTGATATCCGTCATTCTGGCCATCATCTTCCGCCGCAACAAGATGCTATGATCACAAGCGGAGCGCCGTACGCTTCATCCCCAAATATGCCCCCACCGATATGGCGAATATAAAGCCCGTCAATATATAGACCCAGGTAGGGATCGGCACTGGATCGCCCGTGGCATACGAATGCAGACCGGACAGATAATAATTGACGCCGTAATAAGTCATGATCACCGAAGCCCAACCGAAGATGGTCATCACATTGTACAAAAACAAGCCGTGCAGCCGCGGAATGATGCGCATGTGCAGAATAAAGGCATATACCAGGATGGTCACCAGCGCCCAGGTCTCCTTGGCGTCCCAACCCCAGTAGCGTCCCCAAGACTCATTGGCCCACACGCCGCCCAAATAGGTGCCGATACTCAACATAAACAGACCGCCTATCAAGGTCATTTCACTGATGATGGACAGTTCTTTCACGATGCGTTTGACGCGCGCTTTGTTGTGTGTCGATACAAAAGTCAGCAACAGCAGATTAATGAGTCCAATGATGGCGCCCAACATCAGGAAGCCGTAGCTGCCGGCTTCCAGAGAGACGTGAATAGTCAGCCAATAGGATTTGAGCACGGGGACGAGCGGCGTGATTTCGGGGTTGAGCGAACTGAGAAAGGCCACGAGCAAAATGGTGGCAGCCAGTATCATGGTGGCGGCCATGCCGCCGATGGATTTGCGCGAAAAAATCATCCCGGCCAGTACCGTCGTCCAGGCGATGTAGATCATGGATTCGTACCCATTACTCCAGGGTGCCCGTCCGGATACATACCAACGGAGTCCCAGGCCGATGGTGTGAAAAACGAAGGCGGCGATGGCCAGGCCGACCAGTATTCTAAACGCTTTTTCGACCGGCAGCGTGGGTTTGAAGACCGAGGCAAAGAGCAGGATCAGCAAGGCCAATCCCAGGAAGAAGTATCCCAGTGCCAGGCGGGAGAATACATTGAGGCGGTTGAGAAGGATTTCCGCTTTGACCTTTGCAGGCGAGGGCATCAAATGGCCGCCGTGTTGTTTTTGATAGGCGTTGAGTTCGGTGATGAGTTGGTGAACGTAGCTGTAATCCCCTGTCTGAATCGCTTCGCGAAGGCCGTCGCGGAAAGCGGGAAAAAATTTCGCCGTGACCGGCGAGAGGTTGGACGCATCGGCATCGCGTCCGGGGCCTTGCCAGGTATCGCGCTCATCGCCCAGGGGGATGAGACGGAAGAAAGCCCCGTTGAAAGCCATGCTGGCTACATTGACACGCTCATCAATTTTGATTAATTCTTTCTCATATACACCGCGTTGGGCACTGGGCGTGTTATAGGCCTTTCGGACTTCGTCGCGCAAGAGGTAGGTGCCGGTCACGGGGTCAAAGAAGTCTTTGTAGGAAATATACTTTTTGTCGGTATGCAATAGCTTAAAGACTTTCTTGTGGGCGCCAAGCTTGATCATCGGTACGTTGCGCCAGTAGTCCGGTGCAGCATACATACCCAGGATGACCTGATCGGCATTCTGTCCCTTGACGGATTCGCGGCGGTAAAGCTTGCGCAAGATCTCCCTGCTGAGCGTGTGGATGGGTTTCATCCGTCCGCGCAAGTCCTGGACGATGACACGGCTAAACTCAGCAGCAAAAGATTTGTCCACGATGGGGATGTCTTGGGCTCGAAGGGAGACAGAGAGCAATCCGAAGAGCAGCATCAGGGATGCTTTGTTTTTCATTTTATCGAGCATTTTGGACAGTTGTTGGAATCGGCCACGCTTGCTGAAAAAGGAAAGCAAAAACCCGATGGTCAATAGGGTATAACCCGTATAGGAGATCCAGGTGCCCCAGAAGTCATGGTTAACACTGAGCACGGTGCCCCTTTCATCGGGGTCATACGAGGACTGAAAAAAACGATAGCCGTCATAATTGAGGATGTGGTTCATGTAGATGCGGTAGTCCTTTTTGATGTCTTTGCGCGGGTCTATTAGGGTCACTTCACTGGCATAGGAAGACGGATTGTCGGTGCCCGGGTAGCGCTCCATGATAAAGTCGCGCAGAGCAATGGAGAAAGGCAGTTTGACTTCCTTGGCACCATAAGACACTGAAAAACTGACAGGCCCGGCTGTAGCGGTTTTTGGCGTGCCGATTTGTCCTTCAGAACCAAAGACGACCAGCTCATTGGATTGGCCGTTGATATCTACGTCAAATACTAGAGCGATCCGGTCGCCACGTTGGAGCTTGATGCCGCCCGGCTCGAGCGAAGTGCGTGCCCTGGTACGAAAGTCGCCAAAGACAAAATTGTGGGTGCCATCGGAGTACATGGAGCGGAGCCGGAGCGGATAAGGCGCTTCGCGCGGTTCTAGTACGGACTGCTGGCGGGTAGCCATCACCATTTGTGAAAGTGGGAAGTCGGCTTTGAGCATCGGTTGGTCACCTTCCAGGCTAATATTGACTGCTCCCGGCATGTAGGTGTCCGTAAAGTTGTACACCAATCCCTGGATGCGCTGCATCTGGCCCTGCTGCAAGAAATATTCTTGTCGGCCGCCCCGGCCGGCGACCACTATCTTCAAGATAGGCCGGCCATTCTCATCGGGGATGAGTGTCTGCTTTGGCTTGGGTATGACCTGTTTGAGGTGGACGCGGATATTGTTGCCGGCGATTTTGTAGGATCGGTCAAAGCGATTATTGCCGATGGAGGCAAACAGAACAGGCTCGTAAAACGTGGCTTGTTGGTCCTGATCCCGATAGTCGAATCGGAGGTAGGTATTGCGCGAAAGGAAGGTATCCGATGCACTCTGTTCGCGGATATGCATCATACCCTCTGTACCGGTGTAGCGAGTGACGGCAGCGCCCAGCAGGATGACGATCATGGCGAGATGGAAAGTGAGCAGTGCCCACCGACGCTGGCGCACCATTTTGAATTTGATGATATTGTACACCAGACTGGCAGCGAATAGAAAGAGCAGGATCTCAAACCACCGCGCCTGATAGACCAGTTTTTGGGCGGCAGATGTGCCGAAGTCGTTTTCGATAAACGTACCGGCGCCGATGGCGATGGCAAACAAGAGGATATAGAGGCCAGCCGCACGGGTATTGAGAAGACGTTCGATGATTTTTTTCATAATGACGGGCGGGATTTCACTTGACGACTACGGCATCTTCCATGATGATATCATAGTAGTAGCCGGCGCCGAAGTCCTTTTTCAGGTGGATGACACCGGCAAAGGAAACCTTGGCGCCTTCGGGGATCATCTGTTTGGAAGTGATGACAAAGTCATAGTTGTCTTTGGTGCCGTCTTTCAAGTGCATCCAGTGGCGCCCCATGATATTGGCGTTGAGCTTGGTCACTTTTCCTGATACACGAACGACTTTGTCCTTGTATTTCTCCGGGCTTTTCACAATGTCCGCGATTCGGACAAGCGGAGCATCGGAAGCGACGGCTATGGGTGCAGCACCGGCTTGTGGCGAAGACATCGCGTCCGGCATACCACCTTGCATCTGGCCGTGATTGGCCGGTACTAGATTGGAGACGAGATAGAGCGTATCGAAAGTGCGGTTGTACTCTTTGCTTTCGAAGTTTGTCTTGAGCAGGCCGCCATGGTAGTGGTAGATGGCCCCTTTTTGTATGGGTTTCTTGTTTGTGGCTATCCAAAACTCCCGGGCACCTTCGCGCACACGGATATAGACGTAGCGCTTGGTAGGCAAAGACTCCAGTATCTTGACGGTGTGCACGCCGGCACCAACGGGCGATATCGAGGTGCCAGGCAATTGGATATCATTTTGACCGGAAGAGGGCTTGTCTGAAAAGACTCCGGTAGTGCCGGTTTGTGGTTTTGTTTTGGTGGTCTTTATCTCTTTGGCACTATCTCCGCAACCGGCTGTCAACAGGCTTACAGACAAGCAAAGGGTTGCAAAGACATTACTTTTTCTCATGACTACGGTGTTTAGTTTGTCCTTTGTGACGAATGCGATAGGTCAGACGCCCGTTGATACGATATTTGTCACCAAGTGTACCCGGTGCATACTCTCCAAGCACGCCAAAATACAGATGACGACTCAGGTGGTACCGCAAAGAAAGGCCAATATAGTCAATCTTCGGCGCAAGTTGGCTGACCAAATACCGGTAAAATACTTTCCGGTAATAGACCTCCGTATTGAAATGCCCGTGAAAGAAGTTGAGGTTGTAACGCAGGCTGAAAATGTTGCTTTCCAGATAATTGGAGCGGTTCCAGTTATAATTGAAAGTCATGCGACCGCCGGGGCCGGGCATGTGGCCATAGCCGACATAGGCATTGATGTTGTTGGAGGCATTCTGTCCGCTCCGCTGAAAGCGCTTGCCCAGACTTATGGAGGAGTTCATGTATTTGATAGGGCGGAAAGTGGCCCGAAAGCGCACCCCTTGCCGCGCCTCATCATCGAGCAACTTTTCAATTTCGGTCTTGAAAGTCTCGTAATACACGATCCGGAGCCGGGAATCGTAAGAAAGCTGTAAGCTGAATTTTCGGCTGAAGCGATACCGGCTCGAAATGTACATATTGGTCAACCGAAAATCGGAACTGGTCTCCCCATTAATATTTTTGAACAGATCAATCTCAAAGGAGCCGAAAAAATTCAACTTGCGCCCCCACATGCTGGAATGCTGGAAGTACGCAAATCGGCGGTCTGTCAACACATCATAGCGCTGTTCCATAATGCCGAGCGTCGTCAGGCTGTAGTTGGCCCCCGACCGTTTGGTAAATCCGGCATAGCCCCCAAACTCCATCCGGTCTGTACTAAATGCATAGTGTGTAAAATCGGGACGGAAGCCGGCAATTCCACCCACGAAAAACGGGCCGATCATCTTCTCCGCCTGCAGTCCGTCAATGACTCCGATGGAGGCCACCTTGGGATTGATATGGCGGCCCACGACGACGAGGAGCGAGGAGTCCAGCTCATACCGGAGTGCCAAATCATAGACGCGAAAGAACTTTGTCTCCCGGCCATTGTCCGCATAGCGTTTGTCGTAAATCTGGCGGTAATTGAGATACGAGCTGAAAGAGAGATTGGAGTTGGCGATATGGCCGGCATCCAGGGAAAAACGATACACCAGTTTGCTGTTGGACGGGCTTTGCGCCTTGAAATTGGTATAGCTGGCCACTCCGATTTTGCCATTGATATATTGAGGGTCACGCTTTACGGGAGCCGACTTTACACGCGGGGGTACGGTGGTGATACGTACTTCTTTTTTTTCTTTTGCCCTTTGGGACTTATCCTTTTCTTTATCGGCTACCGCTCCGGTGATGTATGCATATATGCGGTCGCCTTTATTAAATTTCCTGCCGGCAAGCGGAGTACAAACACAAGACGTAGATGATTTTTTTCTGACAACCAGTGCCGGCACACTGCGCCCGTTTTGCATCAGACGCAGCGTATCCCCCAGCCCAATTCCTTTGGTTGCATCAAATTTGACGTACACATTTTTTGATGTGATATAGGATATTTTTCCCTGCTTGACCGTCTGGGCATATACGCCTGATGTGCCTACCGCTAACAGTAGCGCCAGGAAAGCTATTTTACAGTAAAATATTTTTGATTTCAGGCGCATTAGTCCCGGATTTTTTTGACTCATAAACCACGCACATCTTTGATGTGCAAACTCATTTTCTCTCTGTCTGACGATCAGTCACCATCATCATCGTCGCCACCGCCGCCACCGTCATCGTCCTCACTGCCTGTGGGATGACAAGAATAACAGGCATTGCTGTCATACACGTACCCGGAGACGCCGCTGTGCTCATTGGCCAATTCGCCCTGGTTGTTGTGGCAAATCGTGCAACTGAACACGGAGTAATCGTTGGGGTTGGTGTGGCAATCGGAACACTGTGACCATTCGCCCTGATGCTCCCCACTATAAATCGGGAAGTATTGGTTGTCGTGATCAAAGGTAGCCGGCGTCCACGCTCCTTCGTTGTGGCACTGCGCACAATCCGTCGGGAAGTTCGCCGCGGCGTGGTTCGGATTTGTCGTGCCGTCGTAGTCTGACTGGTGACAGCCCACGCAAGTGTTCGGCGTATTGTTGTAGTCCCCGTTGTGGCATGCGTTGCAGTCGTTGGCTATCGCTGCGTGTGCGCCGTTCAAAGACCAGTAGTTGTTATGGTCAAATGTGGACGGACTCCACGCCCCTTCGTTGTGGCACTGCGCACAATCCGTCGGGAAGTT
>JALVEF010000463.1 GCA_027031185.1 Saprospiraceae bacterium | reverse complement strand
TTTTCGATGCGTAGCAGCGCTACGTGAGAAAATTTTTGCAAAAACAGGGGCAAAAAGGCCATTTTAGCGCAAAAACAGCGGGTACCTAAACAGTTACTTCTTAACTAAACATAACAACAGCACGCTATCACTGCACCGGTTGAGCTTATGTGGACTAAACGTTTAGCCACATCCGCCTCGGAATAGGGTCTTTGACTTGGGGAAAGTTGCCGGTTGTATGCCTGTCTGTTGCTAAAAACACAAGAATCTGCAATGGAAAAGAAAAAAATCCTGTTCATTTCGCAAGAAATGGAACCATATACCACCGGAAACTTAATTTCCACTATCTCTCATCAACTGCCACTTTACCTTTACAACAACAACGCTGAGCTGCGCCTGCTGACGCCCCGCTATGGCGTCATCAACGAGCGGCGTCACCGCCTGCACGAAGTCGTACGCCTTTCGGGCATCAATATCATTATTGACGAGAGCGACCACCCGCTCATTATCAAAGTCGCTTCACTGCCCAATTCGCGTCTCCAGGTCTATTTCCTGGATAATGAAGACTACTTCAAGCGCAAGTTTCTCTTTGAAGATGAAAACGGCAAACCCTTCCCCGACAATGGAGAGCGGGGCGTGTTTTTTGCCAAAGGTGCACTGGAAATAGTCAAAAAATTCGGGTGGGTGCCTGATATAATCCACTGTCACGGCTGGATGTCCGCTTTGGTGCCGTTTTATCTCAAGACCGTCTATAAAGATGAGCCGTTGTTCCGCGAGGCCAAGATCGTGTTTTCCGCGTATGAGACACCTGCTTATGCGGCGGAATTTGCGGACGACTACAAGGCAAAAGTGGCTATTGATGAATTGACGGAGGCAGATCTGGATGTCTTCATGAATGACGGCCGCTTTTGTCTTCTCAAGGGCGCTGTGGAATATGCCGATGCGGTGATTGATTCGGGGGCCAATTTCCCGGAAGAAGTGGCCGAGCGCCTGAAGCAGTCCGGCAAGCCGGTCTTGGAGTTTACGGATGTAGAAGAAGGCTTTGATAAAATCGTCAGCTTTTACGAAAGTTTGGTCGAAGCCGACATCGCCTAAACGTAGCAGACGCACAATGGTGTGGTCTCTTGCCTGACGCCGCCGTTTTGCTACCTGGTGGTTCATCCGGTCTTTTCGTAGTGTTTTTGGGAAAGGCGCCGCAAAGTCTTGCGGCGTGAAATGGCTAATGCCCGATCACCAACAAATAAACTCAAACCCAATGCTTGCACATCCGCAATGGAGGAAAATGGGAATGGGCCTCCTGCTTGCCCTGACGCTGTGGGCATCGTGCACCAAACCGACAAAACTCGGGGGCGATCTCGTCGAAGGCGAAAAGTCCGATATAGTCTTTACCGATACACTGCCGTTGCACATTACCACGGTACGCGCCCACGATTCTCTTGTGGCTTTTGCTGCGTTGACCAACGGCCCCGCGGTTGCCGTCAACCGGCATTATGTAGGCATCATGAACGATCCGGTTTTCGGTACAGATACCTCCGAAGTTATAGTAGTGTATGGCCCGGCAGCTTCGGAAAACTGGTCGGACAAGTTTATCGGTTCCATAGTGGATTCTGTGAAGCTAAACCTCATCCTGGATTCGGCCGGCTTTTTCGGAGATCCGACGACTCCCATAGACATTGGTGTGTATCGTTTGACCCAGCCTATGTCGCCGGATACGACCTACTATACCAATCAATATTTTGAAGCGGAAGATATGCCCATCGGGCATTTGGACGGCTATTTGCCGGATCTCAATAAGCGTTTGCTGGTTGTCACGCCCGACCTTACGGATTCTGCCATTGTCTATGCGCAAATTTCCCTGCCCTTTGGCTTCGGTGCGGAGATACTCGGCTATGACTCGCTTACCTTCTCCGATCCGGACAAGTATATTCAAGCCTTCAAAGGTCTCAAGATACGGGCCACTTCGCCTGCCAATTATAGCCTCGCATTGAGCTTGAAGCACAGCTTTTCTGAGATTGACATTTACTATCACACGCCTGTAGAAGACTCATTGGTTTTGCGTCTGTTCCCGGCTCACGGCAAGTACCCCTCGTCCCAGTATTATGCAAAGGACTATTCCGGTAGCGAAGTGGCCAATCATATTGACGTGCCGGACGACAGCTTACTCTTCGTCCAGTCCACCGATGGCTTGGAGCTAAAGCTGGAACTGCCCAAACTGGATCCCGATGGTGGTTTTGTGATCATCAATAAGGCCATTCTGGAGTTGACCTGCGAAAACTTGCCCATGGATGATACGGTACATTTCAAAGTCATCCCGCAGTTTTATTTGAAAGATACTGCGGATGTGGAAATCGCCGATGTCCGCGAGGCCATCGGCACGGGATTGTTGCAAGAGGTCTTTGGCGGCTATCCCGTCCGGGTCACACGCAATGGTGAGACACGGACAGTTGTCCGGCTCAATATTTCTCATGTCATGCAGGATATTCAATCCGGCCACGTCAGTGGTACGTTGATTTTACAGCCGGCTGATAGAGTGTCGAGAAAAGGTCGCACGGTTTTCAGAGGCTTTTCCGGGGATCCCGTCTGGCAGCCCAAATTGTATTTATCTGTCACTTATGGAAATTAGAGCCGGCCGGAGGCATGCCGTCAGGAAAAAAAATGCATATTTGCGCTATACTTCCCTTTTCCTATGGAGTATTTTTATGATTCGTTACTTATGGGGCAGCGTGTTTCATTATGCAAAAGACTGAACAACCATGTGTGGAATTGTAGCTTACCTCGGCAGTAAAGAAGCGCTGCCGGTGTTGATTAAGGGACTTAAGCGTCTGGAATACCGGGGGTACGACAGCGCCGGTATTGTCATCCAGAACAATCATCGTCGCTTGAATGTGTTTAAGCGAAAGGGAAAAGTATCCGACCTGGAAGCCATGGTCCGGGACAAAGACATCTCCGGACATATGGGTATTGGCCACACACGGTGGGCCACACACGGCAAGCCCAACGACATCAACGCCCATCCGCACACCTCTTCCAATCACCGGCTAGCCTTGGTCCACAACGGCATCATTGAGAATTATGCCGCACTCAAAAAAGCCCTGGAAAAGCGGGGCCACAAGTTTGAAAGTGAGACCG
This sequence comes from Saprospiraceae bacterium, assembly GCA_027031185.1. Taxonomy (GTDB): domain Bacteria; phylum Bacteroidota; class Bacteroidia; order Chitinophagales; family Saprospiraceae; genus HyVt-613. The sequence goes on along the minus strand of JALVEF010000463.1, from coordinate 4,351 downwards.
ACACAGAGGTGCTAGTGCACTTGATTGAAGAGCTACAACAAAGCGAGCAGTTGTCTTTGGCAGAAGCCGTACGCATGGCACTGACCAAAGTGGTCGGTGCGTATGCCATCGTGGTCATGGACACTCAGGAGCCGGATACACTGGTGGCGGCCCGCAAGTCCAGTCCCCTGGTGATCGGCATTGACAATGATGAGTTTATCATTGCCTCCGATGCCACACCTATTGTGGAGTACACCAACAAAGTGGTCTATTTGGATGATGACCAACTGGCCATCATCCAGTCCGGCGAGCTACAACTCCTCTCCATCGAAAACGAGGTCGTCCCGCTGGATATCCGGGAAATTGACATGGAACTGGAGCGCATTGAAAAGGGAGGCTATGATTTCTTTATGAAAAAAGAAATTCATGAGCAGCCCACCACCGTGCGCGATAGCATGTCCGGCCGCATCAATGCGGCCGAAGGATGGGCCAAACTGGGGGGGCTAGAAGAACACATCAACCGCTTTTTGCAGGCCAAACGCATCACATTGATCGGCTGTGGTACATCCTGGCACAGTGCCTTGATCGGGGAATATCTCATCGAACAACTGGCGCGTATCCCCGTCGAAGTGGAGTACGGCTCTGAGTTCCGGTACCGCAATCCGGTCATTACCGGTGACGATGTGGCGGTGGCCATCTCCCAGTCCGGTGAGACGGCTGATACCATGGCTGCCATCAAACTGGCCAAACAAATGGGTGCTTTTACCTACGGTATTGTCAATGTGGTCGGGTCCTCTATTGCACGCATCACCGATGCCGGCTCCTATATTCACGCCGGCCCCGAGATCGGTGTCGCATCCACCAAAGCCTTTACCGGTCAGGTATCCATCCTGGCCATTATGGCACTCCAGCTGGCGGAGCGCAACGGCAGCATATCCAAGACACGCTTCCGCACCCTGCTTGCCGAGTTGGAAAATATCCCGGCCAAAATTCAACAAATGCTCGAAGTGGACGCGTCCATCGCCTACATTGCCAATGAGTTTAGGAATGCGACTAACTTCCTCTATCTCGGCCGGGGAGTCAACTTCCCCGTGGCGCTCGAAGGTGCACTCAAATTGAAAGAGATTTCGTACATTCATGCCGAAGGCTATCCCGCCGCCGAGATGAAACACGGCCCCATCGCACTCATTGATGAAAACATGCCCGTGGTGTTGATTGCTACCAACAACAAGGCTTATGAGAAGGTACTGAGCAATGTGCAGGAGGTCAAAGCGCGCGGCGGCCGCATCATCGCCGTGGTGACAGAAGGCGAAACCCAGATTACCAAACTGGCGAACTATGCCATCAATGTGCCTCGCACCGATGATTTCTTTGCCCCCCTGCTTTCCGTCATCCCCCTGCAGTTGCTTTCCTATCACATTGCCGTCTTGCGAGGATGCAATGTGGATCAACCGCGAAACCTGGCCAAGTCCGTAACCGTGGAATAAATGCCCCGTTTGATTTTTAGCGGGATTTTTCAAGGGCAAAAAACCTGATATGGAATATACTTCAAACAAAGAAGACATCTTGTACCCTGAGTATGGCCGGCACGTCCAAAACCTGGTCAAATATGCGCTGACCATTGAAGACAAGGCCAAAAGGCAGTCTTTTGTCGAAGGCATCATCGAATTGATGGGGCAGATCCTGCCCGAGCCGCGCAATTTGGAAGAACAGAAAACACGGTTTTGGAATCATATCTTTCACATTGCCGACTACAAACTCGATGTCACACCACCCGAAGATGTGGAAATCGTCCGTGTGACGGAGCGACCCAAACCCCAAAAATTAGACTATCCGACCTCCGTACCGAAAAACCGGCACTATGGATCTTATGTCCAGGCCCTGGTCCGGAAGGCACTGGAGATGGAAGACAAGGAAAAGCAGATTGAGTTTGTCAAGATCATCGGCAACTATATGAAGACGGCTTACAGAACCTGGAATTCCGAGCATTTTGTGTCCGATGAGATGATTATTGCCGACCTGGCCAAACTCTCTGACGGCGCCTTCGTCCTTGACGAAGACATGCGATTTGTGTCCGTAGCTACTCCGGCCAATGCACCCCGTCTCCCGCGCCTGCGCAACGGCGGGCGCACCAAAAACGGAAAAAACCGCCGCAACCGCGGCAATGGCCGCAATAAGCGTCGCCGCTATTGAAGCACTACTTCCCGCAGATAGTATTCCAGCCGTGCCTGCAAGGACAAGCGGTCTGTGGTGTGCTTTTCCTCACGCTGCACAACCACGCTGAGATGTACAGGCGCATCCCATACCGGTATTTTTTGACGGATGGGAAAGGAAACAGGGCCTTTGACCGTCCGCGTAATGGCGTTCCCTGTATCATCCGAAAAGGTCAGAATCAGTCTGCTGTCCCCGCCCAGACTGGCTCCGGCGCGCAGTTCGATTTCACTTTGCTCCTGACGGATAGATAATTGGGGCACAGCGGCCGGTGTCAATGGAATCGTGTCCAATCCCGCTATTTGCAGTTCAATCTTCGGTGGCAGCGCCCCCGAAAACTGAGCCGAATATTTCAGCGGCAAATTCATCTGCCCTCCGCCCTCCGTCAGCAACAAACTGTTGATGTGTACGTCCCCGGGGAGATGTGCAGGTTTGGCCTTCCCGGCCTCGGAGCCTTTGGCCGGAACCAGCTCGGCCGTCATTTCTCCGGTGTCTTCTATATATCGGAAATAAAAAGCGATGAAATACTTCCCGGAGGCCTTGGCTTTTTTATTAGTTTCGCAACTCGCCAATAAAAGCAGCAGGGTCAGAAACCAACTGATTCGCTTCATTGCAAAAGCTTTTTGTTATGGCTGTTCACAGTCGAGCGCTCTCCGGAAAAAACAACCGCGTGCTGATAACGGATGACGTACATCCATTGTTGATAGAAAGATTGCGAAACCGCGGGTTTCGCGTGGATTATCGCCCGGCCATCAGTTTGGCACAGGTCCGGAATATCATAGGGCCCTACGCGGGTATCATCATCAATAGCAAGATCCGCATGGATCGGCCGATGCTGGACAGTGCTCCGGCATTGCGCTTTATCGGCAGGCTCGGCTCCGGTATGGAAATCATTGATACCGTATATGCCCGGCGATTGGGTATCAAACTGTTTCGCGCTCCCCAGGGCAATAGCAATGCCGTGGGAGAGCATGCCCTCGGCATGCTGCTGGCACTGGCCGACAAGTTGATTCCGGCGGACCGACACGTGAAGTCGCTCAAGCCCTGGAACCGGGAAGCGTACCGGGGATTTGAGCTGAAGGGCAAGACTATTGGCATCATCGGTCTTGGGCATACGGGGCGCAGCTTCGCCCGCAAGTTGCAGGGCTTTGGCGTCAAAGTACTGGCTTATGACAAGTACAAGCAGCGAATCCCAAAGGCCTTGCGTTTTGTCACCATGACTCCGGACGTGGAGACCCTTTTACGCCGCTCGGATGTGGTCAGTTTTCATTTGCCTTTGACGTCCGAGACCATCGGCTATTTGGATGCCGGTAAACTGGCATACTGCAAAGACGGTGTGATACTGATCAACACTTCCCGCGGCAAGCTTATCCCGACGGAGCTATTGGTGGCCGGTTTGGAATCCGGCAAGATTGGCGGGGCCTGTCTCGATGTTTTTGAAAATGAAAAGGTAGGAACTTATACCCGCCGGGAGCGACAACTGTATCGCCGTTTGTTTGATAGTACGCACGTGATCACTTCGCCCCATGTTGCCGGCTGGACCGTAGAGTCGAAGCGAAAACTGGCGGAAGTCCTTCTCCGTCAAGTACTTAGGCTGGCGGATAAGGACGAAATGGAGGCGGGCTGACAAAAAAAAATGGCGGTAGGTTGTGGGAAATAAAACCAGATGCGGTATTATTGTGCCGTCAAAATGCCCGACCGGCCAAGACCCGTGTTGGCAGCAGGGTCAAGCAACCGGGCATTACGGGATTTTGAAACCATAAACAGGGATGATATGAAACGAGCTCTACTCCTCGTCATCTTCGGCGTACTGGCTTTTTCAATGCATGCGCAGTCTATCCTGCGTGGGAAAGTGACCGATGATAAGGGCAATCCGTTGGAATTTGCCAATGTCACCTACGAAAAGGACGGTGTCATCAGTGGTACCAACACGGATTTGGATGGCAACTATTCCGTCCAGGTGGATCCGGGTTCTTATACCGTTACGTTCTCTTACACCGGTTACCAGGCCCGAAAGTTCACCGATGTCATTGTAAAGGCCGGCGGTGTGACCAAATTGGACGCCGTCTTAACCGAGGGCGTCGTGGTCGCGACGGTCGAAGTGATTGGTGAAAGATATAAAGCTCCCCTGATTGAGAAAGACGGCAAGGACGGCCAGACC
>JALVEF010000462.1 GCA_027031185.1 Saprospiraceae bacterium | reverse complement strand
CCACGAAAATGCCTATTTTATCCCTAAAAACAGGAGCACCTAAACAGCTACACCATTTTTTTGTGCAACAAAGCCGTTTTGAGTTGAAAGCGAAAAAACCTATAAGGTTTATGAATTATAGGTTTTCACGTTCCCTAAACCAATCGGCGTAGAAAATATAATTGTCGGCGATGCGCTTGACGGTGTTTTGAAAAATGTCCTCGGGTAGTTTTTTGACTTTGCGGGCTGGCACACCGGCATAAATGTAGCCGCTTTGCAGGATGCTTTTTTCCAGGACGACGGCACCGGCGGCGATGAGCACGTTGTCGGGGACGATGGCGTGATCCATGACGATGGCGCCCATACCGATGAGCACATTGTTGCCGATGGTGCAGCCGTGCACGATGGCGCGGTGGCCGATGGATACATTGTTTCCGATGGTAGTGGGTGCCGTCTTATAGGTGCAGTGGATGATGGCGCCGTCTTGGACGTTGACTTTGTGGCCCATGCGGATGTGGTGCACATCGCCGCGCACCACGGCCTGAAACCAGACACTGCAGTCGTCTCCCATGACCACGTCGCCGATGACGGTGGCGTTTTCGGCCAGATAGACGTTTTTGCCGAAGCAGGGATGTTTGCCTTGTACGGATTTGATAAGTGCCATAGGCAGTTATTTTACCGGCTCTACGCGGTAGCCGCGCCGGCGCAGGAGACGGATGATGCCGTCCGGTCCTCCAAGGTGGCCGGCACCTACAGCAAAGAACGTGGTGCCTTGTTGCATCTTTTCTTCGATGACGGGAATCCAGTTGTGATTGCGGTTGACCAGTAGATAGCGGCGCACCGTTTCGTTACCAATGCTATTGGCGGCCCGGGCCATCTTCTCAATGTCTTGACTGATATAGATCTGCTCCAAATCCGTCTCACCGGCGGCGCCGGTGGAGTCTCTCAACTCCTTGACGAGAATGCCGGCCTGCACGTCCAGGGGGATGCTGTCGAATACGCTCATCTGATAAGCCATGGTCTCCAGACCGCCGATGAGCTTGCCGGCCTGTTTGGCCATGTCCAGTAGCTCCATTTCATAAGATACTTTGTCCGGGGTATCGGTGCTTCCCGCGGGAGCTTCCAGCATCATCCCGGTAAACATGGGTTTGAGCTTTTTGATGAGAAAGAAAGGGAGCCCGGCGTTTTTCGCCCGCCGGCGGACCAGTTCGTAGTCTTCGTCGGAGAGCAGGTCTTTAAGTGTCTTGTCCTTCATCATCATTTTGGGCACCAGGCCAAACAGGGCCAGGGGATTCATCTCTTTGTCGAGGTTAAACTCAAAAACGACTTGCCGGGCATCGTGCAGACTTTTTCGTGTCAGACTGTCCAGTCTAAATTTGTCGCGGTCAATCAGGTGGATGGTGCCGAACAAATACGAAGGTGCGGTGAGCCCGTTGCCGGAGATGCGCCAGAGCAGGGCTTTGGCCAGTGGTGTGGTGTCTTGTGGTGTGGTTGCCGGTACCTGGGCCGGCAGGAATGCTGATAGCAGGGACAGGCAAAGGATAGTCCAAAGACTTCTCATGGGATGAATGATTAGCGGATGAGGGTGACCTGACCGACTTGGTTTTTCTCCTCGCCGTGGCAGCCGAATTGGACGCGATACAGAAAGACGCCGGGATTGACGGGCTGGCCGGCGAAGGTGCCGTCCCAGCGGATATTAGGATCTTCGGTGCGAAAAACGCGGTTGCCCCACCGGTCAAATATCTCCAGCAGCTTGAAGTGGTCGAGTACGACTTGTGGCGTATCAAAGGAGAAATCATCGTTGAGTCCGTCGCCGTTGGGGGTAAAAGCGGATGGAAACAGAAGCTTGGAGCAGTCCACGGTGGTGGGATCAATGACGGTGATGGTGATGCGGTCCGTGGCGATGCATTGCCCGGTATTGACCTGGTACTTGTAAGTAGTGGTCTCGGTGGGACTGGCTATGGGGTTGGGGATGGTCGGGTCGTCCAATCCGGTGGTTGGCTGCCATTGGTAGCTGATACCACAGGGGGAGTTGGCGTCCAGGTCCACGGAGCTGCCCAGGTAAATGATCGTGTCCTGGTTGTAGATTTTGTCGGGTGCGAAGTACAGTTCCCGGATGCGCTTATCATCCAAGGCGCGGTTATAAACCCTGAACTCGTCAATCAAACCGCGGAAGCGTGTATCGGTTATCCCGATACACGGGCCGCCGCTGATGGCGAGTGTGGCGTTGTTTTTCATATTGATGCGCGAGGAGGTGATGCGCGTACCCATCAATTGGGCGTTGTAATACAGGCGCATGCGGTTGCCTTCGCGGACAAGTGCGATGTGGTGCCAGCAGTTGTCACGGTCGAGTTTGATTTTGAAGTCGGCGCGCTTGGTGCTGTCCTGGACGGCTTCGACAAACAGTTCGGATGAGTTGGCCTTATACCGGATGGCCAGCCCCGGTGCTATGGCACAGTCGCTCTTTTTGGTGACGATGTCCTGGAGCCCGCTTTTGGGATAGGGTTTGAAATAAAAACTCAGCGTAAAATCCGTGGTATTGAATTGGTTGGAGATATTGCCGAGGAATACCAGATAATCGGTAATGCCGTCAAAGAGCAGTGCCTGGCCGCGCACGCCGCATTCGGGTTGAGCCTGGTCGGGATAGGGCAGGAATTTGGCGTCGGGCTGGCCTACGGGCGAGGCGTCTTTGATGTCGGGCAACTCGTCAAAAGTATAATATGCCACCAGGTTCTGCTCCGTCTGCGCGAGGGCAAAGTGCACCGGAATCAAAAAAAGGAGCCACAATCGCAATTTGGTCATTGAATGTCTTTTTGCTTGTAACTATTTCACTCCCCACGGTTTTGTAACTGTTTAGGTCCCCCTTGTTTTTGCGCTAAAATGCCTATTTTATCCCTAAAAACAGGAGCACCTAAACAGTTACCCTATTTTATCCCAAAAAACAGGAGCACCCAAACAGTTACCGGTTTTTGTGAAAAACAGCGGGTACCTAAACAGTTGCTACTTTGCTTGATGATCAATCATACATCTGGCGAAGGCCGGCTATCCGGTAGAATGACGCCTGATGCGCCGTCCGGTATGCGGCAGCGCAGCCGGGATGTATAACGCCGGCCCGGTGCTAATATTGCAGCCCGCAAACCGATGGCGCGCAAGCGCCAAAACTTTCTTTGTAACTGATTAGGTGCTCCTGGTTTTAGCACAAAAACAGCGGGTAAACAGTTACCTTTCTTTTTACGCACGTGTAAAGAACGAAAAAACGGCCTGAATGCTTCAAAATAAGTCTTTGAGGCCGGGAAAACCGCCGGGTAATATGTCTTTGAGCATGCCTTTCATCTCACCGGCCTCGCGGATGGCGGCTTCTTCCAGAGTACGGTTGATGGCTTCGAGCACCATGTCTTCGACCTCTTCTTTGTCGTTGAGATTGACTTTATCCGGATTGATTTCAATGTTGAGGATTTCGCGGGCCGCATTGGCGGTAACGATGATGGCACCGTCGCCAAAGTTGTAATCAAAGCGCACGTCTTTGAGCTTGGCACGCATTTCTTCTTGTCGCTTTTCAAAATTGCCGAGTAAGTCTCCAAACATTTTATTGTGGGTTTATGGTGTCTGTGAGTGGAGGTTGGTCCGGGACCTGCATACGCCAGTCGCCCTTGCGCCAGTGCAGATAAATCATCCAAAGGATCAGCGCGAGCAAGAAGATGGCCCCGTTGCGCAAAAATCGCTTGCTAAATAGCAGAGACGGCGGGCGGTTGTCCTTTGTCTGCATACACCGGTTTGTTTGGGTGCAAAGATAAGTGTATCGGGCGGGACCTACAAAGTGTCCCGCCCGATAACACGGGAAGGCTACCGGACACTCACCCAGCGGCCTGCGGTGCGTGCGCGTATGTCGTGATCATACATGGCTTCGCAGTAGGCCCCCGGCAGGTAAAACTTGCCGGGATAGGCGGCGGTAAGTGAGACGTGGAAAGTAATCGTCTGGTTGCGATTCAAGTCAAAATAGGTCAGCACCCGATCATCGCGTATGTCGCGGTAGTCATAGTTGGATGGTGCCGTGTCGTCAAAATCGGTCATGCGTACGTTGTTGATCTCCCAACCGGCCGGAAATACCTGTGTCAGGGCCAGGTTGCGGTATTGGCCCATCTCGTTGGCCGGTCTGCTGACCGTGACTTCGGCTACCAATTCGGTGCCTCGTGTGACTACAGACGGATCAATGGGCGTGCCGTCCGGCCGCTTGTAAGTGACCTGCAAGGCCAGATGCGATTGTTCGGGCTGCGGTTCTTGATTTTGCATGGGTTTTCCGCGGCGGGTGATGCGTACCCAAATGTCTTTGCCGGTCAGATTTTTTACGGTGACACGGGCGGGATCGTCCGGATGGGGCAGGGAGATGTGGTAAAGCGGTTTGTCCGTTGTGACGGTGCTGGACTGACCGTTGACGGCCCACTTGAAATGCAGTTTTTCGGGCTTGTGCTTTTGGTAGTAATGGGCCACGGCCATCAGGGCAAAGGCAGTCGAATGGGTGCTGTACCATTGGTCACTGTTGAGTGCACGTGAGATTTGCTCCAACAACTCTGTCGCCCTGGATGCCCGTAGCGCGTCCGCTGCCAATAGTGCGATGGCGCGATCGCGAAGATCAGATCCGTAGGAATAGGCCAACTCCCGATAAGGTGAAAAGGTAAACTTGGCAGCGGCCAATAGTTTCTTGCCTGTCGCGGTATTGCCGGTGAGGGAATAGGCCGCGGCGAGCAGATAACGCGCGTTGTCCGGCAAGTCGAGTTGGCGGAGCCGATTCATCGCCCCTTTGGCCGGCTTGCCGGCCAGGGCCAGTGAGTAGAGCCTGTAGGCTTGGGTGTTGTAGTCGTATTGTGTTTTGAAGCGGGGGACCCAGTTGTTGGCTTCGTGGCGCTGGTAGTCGAGCCAGTGGTCCAGCATGCCGGGTGGCAGGGCGAATCCTTTGTTTTTGGCTTCGAGCAGGAAGTGGCCGGCATAGTTGGTGGCCCAGTCGTCGGATGTGCGTCCCCCCGGCCAGTAGGCAAAGCCGCCGTCAGGGGTTTGGAAACGCCGGAGTCGCTGGATGCCTGCCGTGACATTGGTGGTGATCTTTGCCCGGGTGCGCTCGTCAGTATGCATCATATCGGAGACGTATAGTTGGGGGAATACGGATGAGGTGGTCTGCTCCACACAGCCATAGGGATAGTGGATCAAAAAGCTGAGACGGGACTGCAAGTCAATGGGCGGGACGGCATAGACTTCGACGGTCGTCTCGTTGCTGCCCGGTGAGCCGAGCGGTTCGATCGTTTCATCCAGGGAGGCGGCTGCGGGGAGTTTCTGCTCCCAGCCGGCTGTGACGGGGGGATTGGGGTTGTGCACTTCGATTTCGATTTCGTCCGAAGCCTTGTGGGTACCGGATACGACGTTGAACCGGAAGTGGGCGATGCCGTCACTGTTTTTCAAGCGGACGGGGAAGTACACGACTTTGTCGCCCGGCCGGTCAAAGCGGACGGTACGGGTATTGCCCTGGGGGAAAGTGGCGCGGCCGGTGGTCTCCTTGACGGTGACGGTGGCCTGGTGTATGTTGTTTTCCATGGCGAAGACGGTCACGGGCAGGGACAGGGTCTCGCCGGTGCCGAGGACGCGCGGCATAGTGGGCTGGACCATCAGCGGTTTTTTGACCAGCACGCTTTGGTCCGCACTGCCGAAGGCGCGACCTGCATCGGTAGCGACGACCATCACGCGGACCGAGCCCACATAATTGGGCATGTGGATTTTGTGTTGGGTCGTCTTACCGGCGGGCAGTTGGAATGGTCCGAGATGCAGGACTACCGGTTTGAAGCGGTTGGCATTGTTGGCTTTTTCGGGATCAACGGTAATGTCCTCGTCGCCGCCGAGTGCCAGTATCCGGTGCTCTACATCGCTGAAATTGTCCAGGATAAAGTCATAGACGTCCCAGGTGCGAATTTGCAGGGCTTCTTTGGCATTAAAGGCCTTGTAGGGATCGGGTGTTTTGAAATTGGTCAGGTCCAACAAACCGTCATCCACGATGGAGATGGTGTAAGCCATGGGTCGCCCGTTGTTTTCAGATACTGCGATGGTCACCTCGGAGTCCGGTTTCCACTGTTTGGCCGTTTTGATGACGGGGTTGAGTTTTTGTTTGGGATTTTCGATGCGGACCGGGACGATGCCGTACATGCGCAAGGGGCGGTCGTTGTCACGTTGGCCGAAGGGCTGAATCAAAGAGACGGCGCAATAGACATTCGGGGTCATGTCTTCGGTGGCTTCAAAACTGATGGTGTTTTTTGCTTTGGCGGCCTCCCGGCGGAATGATTGGATGATCCGGCCTCTTTTCTCCAGGGTCACGAGCAGGGTGCCGCTGTTGGAAGGGGGCATTTTTACCTGCACGGTCTGCCCGACTTGGTAGGAGGGCTGCTCAACTTCCAAAGGCAGCATGGCGGCGGCCTGCAATTGCCGGCGGTCGGTAGCATTGTAGCTGTCCGGCATGCCGGCGTAAGCGATGTCGGCAGCGCTCTGACCGTTTTGTGGATCAAAGACGCGGATCAGGTAGCGTCCCCAATCGGGCGGAGTCACTTCCCAGGTGGCTTGGCCTTTGCTGTTGGTGATGACTTTGGTTGTTTGGATGGGTGTAGCGTAGTCTGAATTATTGAAATCGCTGATGTTATCGTACCCGTCCCACCACCAGGACCAGTCCAGGCGGTACAGTGCCAATTCCAGTTTGCGGGCGGGAACGGGCTTTCCCCCGGCGGTGAGCGCGACCACTTTAATGGTGTTTTTCCGGTCGAGTTCGAGCTTGTGGTAGCCGTATTTTTCGGGCAGCCAAATGCCGGCATAGGTGTCGTAGGGGCTGAAAGCGACGGTTTGGTTGCGGGTACTGAAGTCCCCGCTCCGTTCGGTGGCCTTAAACAGGTAAGCTACTTTCATCATGCCGGGGAAGTCCCGCCCTTCGGCGAAGTCGTCTTTGAAAAAGGCGATGCCGTTGGCATCGGTTTTTCCGTTGAAGACGTCTTCGCGGCTGTAGTATTTGGCCCGGGTGGGGTCATCGAAGCGATAGTCGAGATAATTGGGGAAGGCAGATTTGGCGACTTGGAGCTGGCGGGATACACTCACGTCGGATGAGGCGGCGGGCGCGCCGTGCAGCCATTTGACTTGAATGCGCGTCCGGCGTCCGGCTGTGGCGGCGGTGAGCTTGTCCGGCAGGTCGGTTTCGATTTTCAGGCGATTGGGTTTGACGGTTTCGATGCGGATTGCTTTGGAGAAGCGGGCGCCGCCGGCGTCAAAAACAGCGCGCCAAAGTCCTGTGGGGGCGTCGGCACGTGTGGCTACACGGAAGTCGTACAGTCCCATCAGGTGGCTCCCGATGGTCTTGGTCAGATACAGCTGGTTGCGGGCGTCAAAGAGCTGGAGGGTGACCGGATATTTGTCCGGCAGTTCATTGTCTTGGCGGAGTATCAGGTTGAGATAGATGCTGTCTCCGGGACGATACACACC
>JALVEF010000461.1 GCA_027031185.1 Saprospiraceae bacterium | reverse complement strand
GGCCTTTTTGCCCCTGTTTTTGCAAAAATTTTCTCACGTAGCGCTGCTACGCATCAAAAATTTTCGCTTCAACAGGAACAAAAATGCCTATTTTATCCCTAAAAACAGGAGCACCTAAACAGTTACTTTTTTGGTATGTATTCCCAGATTGGGAAAGACTATTCTCCATTGGCCGCCGCACGGCGCTCGCGCGGTTGGATTACCAACTTGTCATAGACATACAAGGCAATGACCGTGGCAATGCCGATGCCACAGATTACGTACCATATCCTATTGGGGTGATAATGATCCCAAAGGTACTGCGTCATCTCCGTCCGGCTCATTCCCAGCTTCTCGGCGGCCAACTTGAAATAGTCATTCTTGGTGAAATTACCGCCCACATCGGGCATATCTATCCCCCGCGAAGCCATTTCCTTCTTCAGCAAGCTCAGCTTGTCCGACCAGGCCTCATACAAATTGCCGGAGATAAATGTGGTGAAGAAGTTGCCGGCAAAGACCGGCAAGAAGTAGGTACCCATGTAGAGGCCCTCTTTCCCTTTCGGGGAGATGAGCGCGATAAAAGAGGAGAAGGTCGGGTTGGTCATCATCTCACCGATGGCAAAGATGATGATTCCCAGAATCGTGTACAAACCATTGTGCGTATAAAAAGTCAGGCCAATACCGATGATGGCGATGATAAAGCCGGTAATCATCGCATTGATAGGGCGCAGCTTCAGCACTAAATACGATACGAACAACTGCAGCACGATGATCGCCCCCGCATCAATGTTGATCAGCATCTCAGGATTTACTTTGTCACCGCCGCCGCTCATCGCCGAAGCCAGCCAGGGAGACACCTGCGCAATGCTGTCGTGCAGCGCACGCGTGTCCACCCAGTCCTCAATAAACGTGGGCAAGGTGTAAAACAACTGATTGAACATCGTCCAGAAGCCCACCATGATCAACAATAGCACCGACAGCCGGGTGTCCGAAACTGCCTCTATAATATTCTTCAAGGCCGTCCCAATAGCCTTGCCAAGCGGCTCCCTGGACGGCTGATAGTCCTTCGGGTTCTTGTAAAAAAACAAGACGATCAACAAGTTGATGAAAATGACCGTCGCCGCCTGAATGAAGATGATATGCCAGCCGTACTTAGTGCGCAGTGTAGAGGACATAGCCGGCCCTACAAAGCCACCGATATTGACCATCATGTAAAAAATGCCAAATCCCAGCGTTGAATTGGACTCGTCTGTAGATATGGTCACGATGGCGGATGCAACCGGCTTAAATAAGGCCGCACCTACCGCCACATACAAGAAAACAAAAAAGACCACCCAATACGTTGTGACTTGACCCATCGCGTAATAGCCCGTGATCAGCATCAGATAGGCGATGATCAGCGACAGCTTAAAACCTATCTTGTCTGCTATCACACCTGTAATAATGGGCAGCAGATACAAAATCGCCGTCACGTAACCCATTATCTGTCCTTTCTCTATATGCGTCATCCCCAACGCCCCCGTATCCCTCGAACCCGTCAGGTAGAGCGCCAGCACGGAAAACAAACCATACCAGGCCCAACGCTCCATCAATTCCATCACACTGGCCACCCAGAATCGCCCGGGAAACGAACCAATCGTCTCAAAGAATCCTCGTTCTTGCTTTGACATCTTTTATTTGGTTTTTCTCATGGTATCTGTTTAGGTGCTCCTGTTTTTAGCGCAAAGACAAGGAGTGCCCAAACAGTTACTTCTCATGTAAGGTTTAGCAATGATCCCAACACCGGTTACCCAAACCGATGCAAATAGTCTGGCACCAAAACATCGGCCCCCAAACCAGTTACTATCATCC